>CABTAV010000001.1:0-35241 GCA_902482895.1 uncultured Streptococcus sp.
ATATTTAAAGCCCTTGCCTTTTCTTGGGTAGGGGCTGTCTTTATTTCATAGTATAGGAGAAAATAGAATGAAAAAGATAATCTCACACTACTACTTTATTATAGCCGTTCTACTTGTCATTGCTGACCAGAAGTTCAGTGGTCTAGTTTTACGCAGCAACCTTGTTACTGGTCTATCTGACTTTGCCTATTATCTGTCGGATATGATGTTGAATTTTCTTGTGGTTTTATTTGCTCTTATTGCTATGATTTGGTCGGGAAAATGGCAGAAAATCAACAGTAGAAAGTTTAAAGGATCCTATCTTTTCTATTCCTTCCTAGCTCTGCTTGCTTTTGTTGTTTGGAATTTCGTCACCTTTTTTCTTTTCCCACCTACTCGAAATGAAATTGCTTATCAACTGGATGTTCCTACTTTTACAGGAGCTACGGCATTTTTGATGTATTTTTTCTATCCTGTGATTGCAGGTCCCATTTTTGAAGACATGATTTATCGTGGATTGGTGATGACTGCTCTGGAACAAGGGAAGCAATGGGGACTGGATGTACTTGGCTCAGCTATATTATTTGGAATCTTACACATTAGCGGCCATGGTTGGGTCTTAACAGACTTTTTTGTATATATGGGTGGCGGTCTTATATTTGCAGTCTTATTTAGAATGACAAAGTCAATTTATTGGCCTATTGGACTGCATATAGTCTACAATGGTATTGGTCAGCTTCTTATGTTATTGCACTAGAATTTAAAGAGATGAAAATTTCGGAGTATTTGATTTTGGTAAAAAGTTTTGAATTACTATGAGGAAACTGTCATTTGAAGCCGAGTTGGAGAGTATGCTCTGCCCGTACGATGTCTTTGAAAAAGTATCGTGGCAATTTTTAAAGAAAATGAGTGTTTTCCTTCAAACCAAAGGAAGCAATTAAAAAGAGATTGAAAGCTATCTCCAATCTCTGCAAGTATTAGAAAATCCACAATTGCTAGCTCTATTCAATTGCGTTTGCAACAATACAAAGAACTTATTGATTAGTCAACAATCGCAAATGTGAAATTTCTGTAAGAAAAAATATCAAATATGCGATTCTCTAAAATAAGCCAATTTCTGTGTTATACTATCCTTGTAAAGCACTTCAAGCAAATCCTAAGTCGCAGAAGTGGTTTATAGATGGGAATTGGTACAGTATATGTTTAATTCTGAGCATACTGTAAATAGCTGGACTAAAAGTGAAACTTGGTGTCCTAGATAAAATGAGGTAAACGATGGAAAAACAGAGTCAGTTGCAAATGTTAATTCATTCCCTGTACAATAATAAAGAAATTAGCTTGACGGAAGAATTTAGGAAGCAATTGCTGGAAACAGCGAAACAGTTTTCTAGTACTAGTGAAGATTTGCTAGCTGTACGTCTCTCATTTGCCGTCTCTAAAGAATTATTGGGCTTTAAAGGTGAACCACCGACAGAGTTATTAGATTTAGCAAAATTTGTCCAAAAGAAAGAAGCTAAATATAAGCAGGGAATAGTGTGGTCTGGTATTTTTAAAATATGATTCATTATAAAATACGGTATTAACATCGCATAATGGATGAATCTAAAAAGAAAAAGAATATAAGCAAGGCTTGGAGTTCAATACTAAACTAAGTCTTGTTTTTGATACACTGGAATAAGATGGAGTCTGTCTGATTACAATCAGCAGACTTTTTTCTCTTTTATGAATGTGTTATAATAGTCCATGCTGTGGCTGGAGCCTTTTCAGCCCATTTATTAAGACAATATGAGGAGAAAGATGAAAGAAAAAGGATTTTGGGAGGGGGCACAGGCAGCCATGCCAACGGCCCTTGGCTATGTCAGTATCGGACTGGCCTGTGGGATTATTGGTGCGCCCTATGTGACACCTGTTGAGATGGGCTTGATGAGCCTCTTTGTTTATGCTGGGAGTGCCCAGTTTGCCATGTTGGCCTTGATTGCAGTGCAGGCCCCTGTGGCTGCCATTGCTATGACGGTTTTTTTGATTAATTTGCGTCTCTTTTTGTTGAGTTTACACGCATCGACTTATTTCCGCCATACCAGTCTTTGGCACAATATCGGTATGTCTAGTATCTTGACGGATGAGACTTATGGTGTATTGATGGGAGAATTAGCCCATACAGATAAGGTCAATCCTATGTGGATGCATGGGAATAATCTCAACAGCTATGTGGCTTGGTTGATTGGGACGGTTGTTGGGACAGCTCTAGGTGGTCTTCTGCCAAATCCCGAAATCTTTGGTCTTGACTTTGCTCTGGTAGGCATGTTTATCGGGATTTTTGCCTCGCAATTCCAGATTATGCAAAGACGGATTCCTGTCCGCAACCTGCTCGTTATCCTAGCAGTTGTTGCGGTGTCCTTCTTTTTACTCTTGACAGTGGTGTCTCAGTCGCTAGCTGTTTTATTTGCGACGCTACTTGGTTGTACAATGGGGGTGGTTTTAGATGGTCAGTAAGTATCTTTTATTAGCAGTTATTTTCTCTGGCTTGGTGACCTGGATTCCCCGTATCATTCCTTTTATCTTGGCCAAGTATAAGGGTTTGCCTCCTATCGTTGAGCGATTTTTGAAGTTCTTGCCCGTTTCTATTATCTTTGCCTTGATTCTTTCAAGCGTAGTGACAGGTAAAGTTGGTAGCCTGCCTCAAATTAAATGGCTGGACTTCTTAGCAGTCTTTCCAACGGCTTGGGTAGCCTTTCGCTACCGCAATCTAGTCGGAACAGTTCTCTTTGGAGTTGTCTTGATTGCCGTCCTGCGTTTGGTCTTTTAAATCAGCCATAAAGAAAACCTATCACAGATATATATATCATATAATGGTGTAAATGATTTTTTTCTGTTAAGATTATAAGGTATTCTATTTTGGAGGAAATGACATGAAAAAAATCGTTAAATACTCATCTCTTGCTGCCCTAGGGCTTGTTGCTGCAGGTGTGCTAGCAGCTTGCTCAGGTGGTGCTAAGAAAGAGGGAGAAGCAGCTAGCAAGAAAGAAATCATCGTTGCAACCAATGGCTCGCCAAAACCATTTATCTATGAAGAAAATGGCGAATTGACTGGTTACGAGATTGAAGTGGTTCGCGCTATCTTTAAAGACTCTGACAAGTATGATGTCAAGTTTGAAAAGACAGAATGGTCAGGTGTCTTTGCTGGTCTTGACGCTGACCGTTACAATATGGCTGTCAACAATCTTAGCTACACTAAAGAACGTGCGGAGAAATACCTCTATGCCGCACCAATTGCCCAAAACCCTAACGTTCTTGTAGTGAAGAAAGATGACTCTAGCATCAAGTCTCTCGCTGATATCGGTGGAAAATCGACGGAAGTCGTTCAAGCCACTACATCAGCTAAGCAGTTAGAAGCATACAACGCTGAACACCCGGACAACCCAACTATCCTTAACTATACTAAGGCAGACTTCCAACAAATCATGGTACGTTTGAGCGATGGCCAATTTGACTACAAGATTTTTGATAAAATCGGTGTTGAGACAGTTATCAAGAACCAAGGTTTGGACAACTTGAAAGTTATCGAACTTCCAAGCGACCAACAACCTTACGTTTACCCACTTCTTGCTAAAGGTCAAGATGAGTTGAAAACATTTGTAGACAAACGTATCCAAGAACTCTACAAAGACGGAACTCTTGAAAAATTGTCTAAACAATTCTTCGGAGACAATTATCTACCAGCAGAAGCTGATATTAAATAATTTCTTGAAATCATCCATTCTGAGTAAGGTGGATGATTTCTCAGTTTTTAGGGATATAGTTTTAAACTATATATCTGACTATCTAATAACAATTTGTTAAATCAAACAAATTGTGAGATACTAGTACGGTATTATTTTTAAGGAGAAAGAATCATGAAAATTAAAAAATGGCTTGGTGTAGCAGCCCTTGCTACAGTCGCAGGTTTGGCTCTTGCAGCTTGCGGAAACTCAGAAAAGAAAGCAGACAATGCAACAACTATCAAAATCGCAACTGTTAACCGTAGCGGTTCTGAAGAAAAACGTTGGGACAAAATCCAAGAATTGGTTAAAAAAGACGGTATCACTTTGGAATTTACAGAGTTCACAGACTACTCACAACCAAACAAGGCAACTGCTGATGGAGAAGTAGACTTGAACGCTTTCCAACACTACAACTTCTTGAACAACTGGAACAAAGAAAACGGGAAAGACCTTGTAGCGATTGCAGATACTTACATCTCTCCAATCCGTCTTTACTCAGGTTTGAATGGAAGTGACAACAAGTACACTAAAGTAGAAGAAATCCCAGCAAACGGAGAAATCGCTGTACCGAACGATGCTACAAATGAAAGCCGTGCGCTTTACTTGCTTCAATCAGCTGGCTTGATTAAATTGGATGTTTCAGGAACTGCTCTTGCAACAGTTGCTAACATCAAAGAAAATCCAAAGAACTTGAAAATCACTGAATTGGACGCTAGCCAAACAGCTCGTTCATTGTCATCAGTTGACGCTGCCGTTGTAAACAATACCTTCGTTACAGAAGCAAAATTGGACTACAAGAAAGCACTTTTCAAAGAACAAGCTGATGAAAACTCAAAACAATGGTACAACATCATCGTTGCGAAAAAAGATTGGGAAACATCACCTAAGGCTGATGCTATCAAGAAAGTGATCGCAGCTTACCACACAGATGACGTGAAAAAAGTTATCGAAGAAACATCAGACGGTTTGGATCAACCAGTTTGGTAATAAGAAACAGGGAGGTGGGAGAGAAAATTCCACCTCTTGCTTTTGTATAGAGCAGGGATTGTCAAAAAAAGTAGTTCATAGAAAGGTAGAGAGAATATGGTTTTTCCTAGCGAACAAGAACAAATTGAAAAATTTGAAAAGGATCATGTAGCCCAGCATTATTTTGAGGTTTTGCGTACCTTGATTTCTAAGAAATCAGTCTTTGCCCAGCAGGTGGGTCTCAAAGAAGTTGCCAACTATCTGGGTGAGATTTTCAAACGTGTGGGGGCTGAAGTGGAAATTGATGAGACTTATACGGCGCCCTTTGTTATGGCGCATTTCAAGAGTTCGCGCCCAGATGCAAAAACCTTGATTTTCTATAACCACTATGACACTGTGCCAGCGGATGGGGATCAGGTGTGGACAGAGGATCCCTTTACGCTTTCGGTGCGCAATGGTTTTATGTATGGGCGTGGGGTTGACGACGACAAGGGTCATATCACAGCTCGTTTGAGTGCTTTGAGAAAATACATGCAGGACCATGATAATCTGCCTGTCAACATCAGTTTTATCATGGAGGGAGCAGAGGAATCTGCCTCGACAGACCTAGATAAGTATCTGGAAAAACATGCGGATAAACTCCGTGGTGCGGATTTATTGGTCTGGGAACAAGGGACCAAAAATGCCTTGGAACAGCTAGAAATTTCTGGTGGAAATAAGGGGATTGTGACCTTTGATGCCAAGGTGAAAAGCGCTGATGTCGATATCCACTCTAGTTATGGTGGGGTTGTGGAGTCAGCTCCCTGGTACCTCCTTCAAGCTCTACAGTCTCTTCGTGCTGCTGATGGCCGTATTTTGGTAGAAGGTTTGTACGATGATGTACAAGAGCCAAATGAACGCGAGTTAGCCTTGGTGGACACTTACGCCCAACGAAATCCAGGGGAAATCAGCCAGATTTATGGTTTGGAATTGCCTCTCTTACAAGAGGACCGTGCAGCCTTTCTAAAACGATTCTTTTTCGAGCCAGCTCTTAATATCGAAGGGATTCAGTCAGGTTATCAAGGGCAAGGAGTTAAAACGATTTTGCCAGCAAAAGCCAGCGCTAAGCTAGAAGTTCGTTTGGTTCCTGGCCTAGAACCGCATGATGTTCTGGAAAAAATTCGGAAACAGCTAGACAAAAATGGCTTTGATAAGGTAGAATTATACTATACCTTGGGAGAGATGAGCTATCGAAGCGATATGAGCGCACCAGCCATTCTTAATGTAATCGAGTTGGCTAAGAAATTCTATCCACAGGGCGTTTCAGTCTTGCCAACTACAGCTGGGACAGGGCCTATGCATACGGTCTTTGATGCCCTAGAGGTGCCAATGGTGGCCTTCGGTCTAGGAAATGCTAACAGCCGAGATCACGGTGGAGATGAAAATGTGCGAATCGCCGATTACTACACCCATATTGAATTAGTAGAGGAGCTGATTAGAAGCTATGAGTAGAGACATTATCAAGTTAGATCAGATCGATGTGACTTTTCATCAAAAGAAGAGAACCATCACAGCGGTCAAGGATGTGACCATTCATATCCAAGAAGGGGATATCTACGGAATCGTTGGATATTCTGGAGCAGGGAAATCAACCCTTGTACGGGTGATTAACCTTTTGCAAAAACCATCTGCAGGGAAAATAATCATTGATGACGATGTGATTTTTGATGACAAGGTAACCTTGACGGCCGAGCAGTTGCGTCGTAAACGTCAAGATATTGGAATGATTTTCCAGCATTTTAACCTCATGAGCCAAAAGACAGCAGAGGAGAATGTAGCCTTTGCCCTTAAACACTCTGGCCTCAGCAAGGAAGAAAAGAAAGCTAAAGTAGCTAAGTTGTTGGACTTGGTTGGCTTGGCAGACCGTGCTGAAAACTATCCTTCACAACTATCTGGAGGGCAAAAACAGCGTGTGGCCATTGCGCGTGCCTTGGCCAATGATCCGAAAATCTTGATTTCAGACGAATCAACTTCTGCGCTTGATCCGAAGACAACTAAGCAGATTTTGGCCTTGTTGCAAGATTTGAACCAAAAATTAGGTTTGACCGTTGTCTTGATTACGCATGAAATGCAGATTGTCAAAGACATTGCCAACCGTGTGGCAGTCATGCAGGATGGGCATTTGATTGAAGAGGGAAGTGTCCTTGAAATCTTCTCAAATCCTAAACAAGCTTTAACTCAAGACTTTATCTCAACAGCCACAGGTATTGACGAAGCCATGGTCAAGATTGAGAAGCAAGAAATCGTGGAACACTTGTCTGAAAACAGCATTTTGGTGCAACTCAAGTACGCTGGTGCTTCAACAGACGAGCCACTTTTGAATGAATTGTACAAGCATTACCAAGTGACGGCTAATATCCTCTATGGGAATATCGAAATCCTCGATGGCACTCCTGTTGGAGAATTGGTTGTGGTCTTGTCAGGTGAAAAAGCAGCGCTAGCAGGTGCCCAAGAAGCCATTCGTCAAGCAGGCGTACAACTAAAAGTATTGAAGGGAGGACAGTAAGATGGAATCATTGATTCAAACCTATTTACCAAATGTCTATAAAATGGGCTGGGCTGGTCAAGCAGGCTGGGGAACAGCCATCTACCTAACTCTTTATATGACAGTTCTTTCCTTCATCATCGGAGGGTTCTTGGGACTGGTAGCAGGTCTTTTCCTTGTCTTGACAGCGCCAGGTGGTGTCTTGGAAAATAAGGTTGTCTTCTGGATTTTAGACAAGATTACTTCCATTTTCCGTGCGGTTCCTTTCATCATCCTCTTGGCAATCTTATCTCCCCTTTCTCACTTGATTGTGAAAACAAGTATCGGGCCAAATGCAGCCCTTGTTCCACTTTCTTTTGCAGTCTTTGCCTTCTTTGCCCGTCAGGTGCAGGTAGTCTTGGCTGAACTGGATGGCGGTGTCATTGAGGCAGCTCAAGCGAGCGGAGCGACATTCTGGGATATCGTAGGTGTTTACCTATCAGAAGGTCTTCCAGATTTGATTCGTGTGACGACTGTGACCTTGATTTCCCTTGTTGGGGAAACGGCTATGGCCGGTGCGGTTGGAGCTGGTGGTATTGGTAACGTAGCCATCGCTTATGGATTTAACCGCTACAATCACGATGTGACTATCTTGGCAACCATCATTATCATTTTGATTATCTTTGCAATCCAATTCTTGGGAGATTTCTTGACCAAGAAATTGAGCCATAAATAAAAATAGCTAGGCAATCTGTACATCATTCATAGGAGTTGTCGTTATAGTCAAAACTTAAAATTCTCTGTACTAGCTGCTATCAATCGTTACTTTTATGAGTTAGAGAGTTAAGAATTGTGGGGAGTCAATATGCAAAATCTGGGAGAAGTTTTTAAAGAATTGAGAAAGAGTCGAAATGTATCTCTACATGAGGCGACGGGAGGAGAGTTTACTTATTCCATGCTGAGCAAATTTGAGCGTGGAGAAGCAGACCTATCATCTATGAAATTGATTACTGCCTTAGATAACATCCACTCTGATTTGAATGAATTTATGTACTTGGTACGTGGTTTTTCTCAGAAAAAGGTTTTGGCTTTTCAAGAAAATCTCTGGGATTTATATGACAGAGAAGGGATTGATTCTCTCCACTCCTTGTATGAAGAGACGACTCAAAAGTATAGATCAAGTGCTAAAAAAAGCTATCTTTTACAAATGATTCGTATCAAAAGCCTTCTCGTGTTTTTTGATTCAGAAATCAGGGCAACGGATGAAGAATTGACTTTTCTCTATGACTATTTTTTTACTATTGATATCTGGGGAAATTATGAATTGGAATTATTTTCAACGATTTCTACTTTGTTCCCTCTGCCCCTCTATTTTAAATATTCTAGGGAGATGTTACAAAAGACGGATTTATTAGGTTCTTTACCTAGTAACAAAATAGGTATTGATACCATTTTGATTAATGGACTTTTTAAAGCGATAGAGGAAAAGGATAAATTAAAAGCAGACTATTTTGTTTTTCAGATTGAAAAACGAGAATTGCCGGAATCTCAAGCCTATCTTAAAATCATTTATATGATTGCTAAAGGGTATTATGATACTATTTTTAATGTAAAAAATAAGGGTCTTGAAAAAATCCAGAGAGGCATTACAATCTTACAAGATTTAGAGTATATAGATGGTGCAAGATATTATGAAAACTATTTTGCAAATCAGCTCTCAAATGAAGATTTGTAATATATTCTCATTACATCGATTGACGAAAAATAAATAGCCTTGTAGATGGATTGATAATTAGCAGTTTCTGAGAGCTAGAGTTTCTATTTTCAGAAAAATATATTACAAAAAAGTGGGGAGTCCCGCTTTTTTTGTTAGACTGGATTCAATAGAATACTATTTGAAATGTGAGAAAGGCTTGTTATGAAACTATTCTTAAGACATCATTTATTTAGAATACTTACCTTATCAAGGTTTTTGAGCTCAAGTGGAGCTTATATTTATAATCTGGTATTTATCGTTTATGCTGCGAGTCTACCCTTTAAAAATACAGCAGTATTTATGGCGAATATGATTACGATTTTACCTTTCCTATTTACTTTTTATGTTGGGATTAAGGCTGATCATACTCGGAATAAAGCAGGGACAATTATCTGGGTTGGTTGTGTGCAAAGTCTACTATTTCTTTTGATTGCTAGTGTGATTCATGACCAGAACTTCGTAACGTTTGCTTTTATCTGTATGGTTAATATCTGTTCGGATATTTTATCAGATTACACAGCAGGCCTTCGTATGCCGATTATCCAGCATAATATTTCAGAAGATAGGCTCTATGAAGCTTATTCCTTTACTCAGTTTGTTTCCTATTTATCAAATCTAGGAGGTCAAGCTTTAGGAGTGTGGTTACTCACAACCAGCCATCAAAATTTTTCATTTGTTGCGATTGTGAATGCTGGTTTCTTTTTACTATCTTCTCTCATTTTGTTCAAAAATAGAAGAGAATTGACGCATTTGTCTGTAACGGTAGAGAATGAGCCTATTAGTTTACTTCAACAAGTTAAGGCAATCTATGCGGACATGGATAATATATTTAGACAGAGAGAAAGTAAATCATTGCTTAAAATTATCCTTGTCATTTTGGTAATGAATACTTTGGGAGGAGCTGTTGGAGGTATTTATCATTTTTACTTATTAGACCATACTATCTATCATCTCAGCTATGCTCAAGCCCTATTTTTAATTGAATGTGTTAGTTTGGGAGGAGCTATTCTTGGTAGCCTAACTCCCCATGATTATTTTGGGAAATGGTCTTTTTCAAGTTTGCTATCGCTCAATGCAATTCTGTTTGTCTTACTTGCTACTGCTAATATTTTAGATTTTTCTCCTCTAGTAGGTGTTGCTTGCTTAGCTTTTGTCATGTATTTGATGTCGAAATCAATGCCTAAATTAGATACTCTGTTATTGTCTAATTTGAGCGCGGATGTATTAGCTAGAAGTAATAATCTCTTGAGTATGATTTTTTCCCTAACATTACCCTTGGGGATGTCCATATTTTCTTTCTTAGCTTTACAAGATATCAGGCTTTGTTGGTGGGTCTTTTTGGTAGTGAGTGTGATAGGGTTGATTTTATCACTAGAAAAAAGAAGTTTTTCGGGTAAAAAATTTTAACCTAGGAAAATCAGGCTTACTAGAAGGTCTTCCAGATTTGATCCGTGTGACAACTGTGACCTTGATTTCCCTTGTTGGGGAAACGGCTATGGCTGGTGCGGTTGGAGCTGGTGGTATCGGTAACGTAGCCATCGCTTATGGATTTAACCGCTACAATCACGATGTGACCATTTTGGCAACCATTATTATCATTTTGATTATCTTTGCAATCCAATTCTTGGGAGACTTCTTGACTAAAAAATTGAGTCATAAATAAAAAAGAGCCGTGCGGCTCTTTTTAAGTAATCAGATTTTCTGTGCCAATTTTTTACTCAAGGCTTGTCCAATCAAGGCACCCACTAGGGCTCCGATGACAATACTTGCGATAAATAGAAGTACGGTTCCAGGATTTGGCGCGACCATAATACGGTCGATATATTCTTGCGATTTTCCTCTTGCCAGAAGAGTAGCCATATAGGTTTTGGGAGCAATCCACATGAGTAGAATTGGTCCAGATGTGCTAAAAGCGAAAATAACGAAAGAAAGGAAATTCTTAGTTTGGTCCTTATATTTTCCGAGGTTAGCTACTCCATCTGCTAGGAGGCCACAGATAATTCCAGGAAGGAAGGCACCAGCACCGTGTTTAGATCCCAAGAAAAAGAGGGCCATTACAAGGCCGATAGTGGTAATGGCTCCAAAGCGCGGGACTTTTGCGACCAGAATCATATAGACGCTACCGCCGACAAGGGCAGTAAAGGCAGGCGCATAAAACATATTTCCAGTTTGGTCAAAGAGATTGCCCAAAAGGACACCAATCCCCATGCAGAGGAAGTAAAGAACTGCAAAAAGAAGTGTAGTTAAGATAGATTTTTTCATGAATTGTCTCCTGATAATTTTTTCACAATTCTCATTGTACCACGGTTTGATGGGATTGTAAATGGGCACTAGAATTTTTTGAAAACGCTTGAAATATGATATAATAGTTTCATAGTTATTTTTAGGAGGATATCATGGGGAGATTTTTAGACTTTGTCTTTAATCGTTTCTTTTTAGGGATGATTGCGACAGCCTTCTTTTGGCTATTAACTTTAGCAGGAGGGATTATCCTTGGTCTAGCGCCGGCTAGCGCCACCTTGATGAGCCTATATGCAGAACATGGTTATAGCTTTCGGGAATACAGTTTGAAGGAGGCGTGGTCTCTTTATAAGCAAAATTTTGTCTCAAGCAACCTGATTTTCTATAGCTTTTTAGGAGTGGATTTGATTTTGGTCTATGGCTTGTATCTCTTGGTGCAATTGCCTCATCAGACTATTATTCATTTGATTGCGACCTTTTTGAATGTTCTAGTAGTTGCCCTGCTGTTTTTGGCTTATACAGTATCTTTGAAATTACAAGTTTATTTTGATTTGTCCTATCGAAATAGTCTCAAACTATCCTTGATTGGCATCTTTATGAGTCTAGCAGCTGTGGCCAAGGTTCTCCTTGGGACAGTGCTACTTGTGGCAATTGGTTACTATATGCCTGCTCTTCTCTTCTTTGTAGGAATTGGGATGTGGCATTTCTTTATCAGTGATATGTTGGAACCGGTCTATGAAAGTATCCATGAAAAATTGGCGACAAAATAGAATGAAGCAGTTTTGGCTACATACGCTTCTGAGAACCTACAGTTCAGTTATGATGATTATTATTGCGAGTTTTGCAATCTTACTCTCCTATGCTGACTGGGATTCACGGGAAAAGGAAGCTCAGAGAGTAGCTCAGCGTGTAACCACTCGAACAGTCGAAGAGGTAGAATATTATTATCGCGAGTCAGCCCAGCTAGCGCAAGATTTAGTAGCCAATCAAGACCGGATACAAGGGGTTTATAAGTACTTTAGCCTGTCAACTTCTGAGTATTTTTATTGGCTGTTGGAGCATCAAGCAGCTTCGTCAACTTCTATTTCTCTGTATGAAAATATTGATGATCTTTATGTTCAAAATGACTATATAACGGGTGTTGCAATCGTCTTACAGGACTTTAAAGAAGTTTATGTTTCGAGCAGAAATGAGAGAGGCGGTCATTCGGTACTTGCGGAAGGCTTTAAACCAGAGGCCAATAGTTTTGGAGTTCCTATTTTAGATCCAGCGACGGATCAATCTATAGGGGTTGTTTATATCTCCTTGGATCCAGAAATCTTATACCATGCTGTAGACAATACCCGAGGTCATATCCCGATGGCTGTGACTGTGACATCGCCTTTTGATACGGAGATTTTTCATATTGGTGAGAGGGTCAATAGGAAGCATGAGAACTGGTTTGTCGGTGTGACCTCTCATGGCTATCAGGTTCAGGTGGCAGTTCCCAAAAACTTTGTTTTACAAGGAACAGTGACTAGCTCTGCTTTGATTGTGGGCTTGAGCCTTCTCTTTATTGTCATTCTCTATCTGACTTTGAGGCAGACCTTTGCCAACTATCAAAAGCAGGTAGTGGATTTGGTGGATTCCATTCAAGCTATTGCCCAAGGAGAAGAAGGTCTTCGCATCGATACGCTTGAAAAGGATCAGGAATTGCTCTTAATAGCGGAGACGACCAATGATATGTTGGATCGATTGGAAAAGAATATCCATGATATTTATCAGTTGGAGCTTAGTCAAAAAGATGCCAATATGCGAGCCCTGCAGGCGCAAATCAATCCTCATTTTATGTACAATACGCTGGAGTTCTTGCGTATGTACGCAGTCATGCAGAGTCAAGATGAGTTAGCAGATATCATTTATGAGTTCAGTAGTCTCTTGCGTAACAATATTTCTGACGAAAGAGAAACTCTTCTCAAACAGGAATTAGAATTTTGCCGTAAATATAGCTATCTCTGCATGGTTCGCTATCCCAAGTCCATTGCCTATGGTTTCAAGATAGATCCAGAGTTAGAGAATATGAAAATTCCTAAGTTTACCTTGCAACCGCTGGTAGAAAATTATTTCGCGCATGGTGTTGACCATAGACGGACAGATAATGTGATTAGCATCAAGGCGCTTAAACGAGATGGTTTTGTGGAAATTTTAGTAGTAGATAATGGTCGTGGTATGTCGTCTGAAAAGCTGGCAAATCTCCTAGAAAAATTAAGTCAGAGACATTTTGAACACCAAATTAGCTACAGTGCCCAAAGGCAGTCTATCGGGATTGCCAATGTACACGAGCGTTTTGTGCTCTATTTTGGGGACCGCTATGCCATTAGTGTAGATTCTGCAGAGCAAGCAGGTGTTCAGTATCGTATTACAATTCAGGATGAGTAGAAAGGGAGAAAATGTGTAAAGTATTATTAGTAGATGATGAGTACATGGTGACAGAAGGTCTGAAACGTTTGATCCCCTTTGATAAGTGGGATATGGAGGTTGTCGCAACAGCCAGTCATGCCGATGAAGCCCTAGAATATGTTCAGAACAATCCCGTCGATGTCATTATTTCAGATGTCAATATGCCCGACAAAACAGGGCTTGATATGATTCGGGAGATGAAAGAAATCTTACCAGATGCTGCCTATATCCTGCTGTCAGGTTATCAGGAGTTTGATTACGTAAAAAGAGCAATGAACCTTAGTGTGGTGGACTATTTGGTCAAGCCTGTTGATAAGGTAGAGTTAGGAAATCTGCTGGAGAAGATTGCAGGTCAGCTTGGAGAGAGAAGAAAGAAAAGTCAGACTCTCAGTCAAGATTTAGACGAGGCTGGATTTGTCAGTTATCTAGGAGGTAAGGAGAATTGGTGGATAGGTCTATCCAAGGAAAAGCAAGGTTCCTTCACCATTCCCTACTATGTCTTGGGTCAAGACTGGCAGATTTTCATTTCTGACCAACCCCTAGATGGTTTAGTCGTTACTCCCTTTGAAGCCCCTTATCAAGAACACTTTGAACGTTGGAAGCTGAATGCTGAGAAAGCCCTCTTTTACGGATCTGTAAATCTGCAGCAGTCGGAGAGCCTCTTTGCCTACTATGAACCGATTTATAGGGTTATCATTCAGGGGAATCTCAATCAAATCGTGGAAGAGTTAAACCTTTTGGAGAAGGTAGTTCTTGAAAATACGCCGCGTGTTCCGATTACCAAACAGCTTTTTATTCAGTTTGTCATGGATGTCTTCCACTTGTTTGAACACCTAAAAGCTGATGATATGACGGACATTGTCAAAACCATTCATGCTATTCAATCCTTTGATGAATTGGTTCCTTATATCAAGGAAACTCTGACCCGATTCTTTGGACAATATCGGATGAATGAAAATGTGGTCAGTGTGCTGGAAGTTATTGGGCGTGATTATCAGAAAGAACTTTCGATCAAGGATATCAGTAAGGATCTTTTTATCAATCCTGTCTATCTAGGTCAGTTGATTAAGCGAGAAACCAATTCTACCTTCGCAGAATTACTAAACAAACAACGTATTAAGGCTGCCCAGCAACTCTTGCTTTCTACTAGTGACAGTATCGAAGATATTTGTTATGCGGTTGGTTACAGTAACGTTGGATATTTCTATAAAGTGTTCCGAAAATTGTGCGGAAAGTCTCCCAAAGCCTACCGAAAACAGGTAGAAACGACACTATAATATTTGTATCCCTTTACAAAAAGTGCTATAATATCAATAATAACATCAGGAGGTTCTATCATGAAAAAGAAACCAATTTATCTATGGGTCTTGCTCATCTTGTCTGCCCTTATTTCAGCTACGTCTCTGTTTGAACTTTTGAAGCCCTTGCCTAGTAAAGAAGTCCTTCGTGCTGCTCAAAAACAAGTTGCAGGGGTCAGTGCTCAGCAATTAGAAGACCAGCTTAATTACAACTATGGAGTAGCAGAAGCATATCATTCTATTTTTAATGTTGCTTTGATTGTGCTATCTGTTATTTTAGTGGTAGTAGCCATTGTCTTCCTTATTCGTAAGAATTTACAATATGCAAACTATACTTACGTTGGCTATGTTTTGTTAGCTATTATCGGTTCGATTTATGGTTATGTTGGTTTACAGGACGCTGTGCAGTTGGTTCAAGATGAGAGCATGCGTTTGACAATGAGTATTGGTTCAAAAGCTGTCAGCATTTTCTATATCGTCATCAATGTTCTCTTCCTAGCCCTTGTCTTCTACAAGATATGGCGTCAGCAAAAAGCCTTGGCTGAAGAAGAGGAAACAGAAGATCTTGCCTAAGTATTGACAAAAAATAACTATCAAGTTACAATCTTGGTAGTTATTTTTCGATTATACATAAAATCATGGAGGTACATATGAAGACAATTTCTTTAGTTTATATTAGTCTGAGTGGCAACACTGAAAGTTTTGTGACACGCTTGAAAGACTATCTCTTATCCCAGTACGAGGGAATTGAGGTTCAAAAGATTCATATCAAGAATTTGGTCAAAGAAGGCCAAGATTTCTATGAAATGGACCATCCCTATGTCGCTTTTTTGCCAACCTACCTAGAAGGTGGGAATGGCGTGGATAACGGAGATGTTGAGATATTGACGACACCCGTTGGGGATTTTATCGCCTATGGAGACAATGCTAGTAAGTGTTTTGGTGTGGTTGGTTCAGGAAATCGTAACTTTAATAACCAATACTGCCTGACAGCTAAGCAATACAGTCAACGTTTTGGTTTCCCTGTATTGGCCGATTTTGAAATGCGAGGCATGCTGGGAGATATCAAACGTGTCGCAGCGATTATTGCAGATTTGTATGAGTTGGAAAGTTGAGCTTAGGCTTGACTTTTTTATTATTCCAAGTGATTTTATCAGTACTCTTACTTTCTATGATCCAAGATTTGATTGATATGGTCCACTTTTTTAGCTTCTCTTTTATAAAGAATAGCCCAAATGATGAGGTAGACAATCGCAAACTCGATAATGAGCTGGAGATAGAAGATCCAGTGAAAAGGAAACCAACCTGCTAGGGTTGCTAATGGGACAAAGCCAGCCAGCATGAGGAAGAAATGAGTCAGAGTGGCACGAAGCATGCTCCAGTCACGGCTGAATAAGCGGTTGCCAAAGTTGAAGAGAATACCGATAGCTGCCCAGATAAGTGTGCAGTAGAGCAAGACCAGGGCACCGTGAACCTGATGTTGAATCATCGCTTGGCCGACGAGAGATTCAGGGCTAAGTGGAGCGTAGGTATTTGGTGCATAAATGAGTGAAAAGATGATAGAGAGGATGAGGCCGATGAGGACACCAGTAGCTGCGTCGTGGAAGATTTGTTTTTTCATAGTTCTAATTTCTCCTTGATGGTTTTTAGGTAACGGCGTGAAGAGTAGGTGAAACTTTCGTTTTTTAGAAAGATTTCTATCAGACCGTTGGGGGTAAGCTTGAGATGAGAGATAGAGTCTATATTGACGATTTCAGATTGGGAAATTTGGATAAAATTGGTTGGCAAGAGTTCAAGTACCTGATAGAGTCGCAAATCAATGCTGTAGGTCTGACTCGCGGTTTCTGCTAGAACCTTCCGATTCTCGATATAGAAGCGTTGTATCTTACCAATTTTAACTAGATAGACCTGATCATCAATCTTTCCTTTGATTGTTTCTTTTTGGTCAAGATTTTCTGCGAACTCGATGACTTTCTGGACTTTATCTGTCGGATGAGGTGCTTGAACAATCAGTCTTTCCTCCTTGTAAGTCTCACTAATCTGTAGTTCTACTTTCATAAATTTCTCTCCTTGTTTTTCATACAAAATTGTGATCACTTCTTGTACACCTTTATTAAACACTATTTTTCAGCCCCTTGCAAGGGACTTTGTCTATGTGGAGGGATTTGGTTCCTATGTGGCGCTTGCTTTTCTGTCCTATCTGAAATATGGTATAATAGCACTAATCAATTTCTAGGAAAATAGATATAGAAAGGGGCTGAAAGATGTCTCATATTATTGAATTGCCAGAGGTGCTGGCAAACCAGATTGCGGCTGGAGAGGTTATCGAGCGTCCAGCTAGCGTTGTTAAGGAGCTGGTAGAAAATGCTATTGATGCGGGATCTAGTCAGATTATCATTGAGATTGAGGAATCAGGTCTCAAGAAGATTCAAATCACGGATAATGGTCATGGAATTGCCCACGATGAGGTGGAATTGGCCCTGCGTCGTCATGCGACCAGTAAGATAAAAAATCAAGCAGACCTCTTTCGAATTCGGACGCTTGGTTTTCGTGGTGAAGCTCTGCCTTCTATCGCATCCGTCAGCGTTTTAACTCTTTTGACAGCAGTTGAGGGCGCAAGTCACGGAACCAAGCTAGTCGCGCGTGGGGGAGAAGTTGAAGAAGTCATCCCAGCGACTAGTCCTGTGGGAACCAAGGTTTGTGTGGAGGACCTCTTTTTCAATACGCCTGCTCGCCTCAAGTATATGAAGAGCCAGCAAGCAGAGTTGTCTCATATCATTGATATTGTCAACCGTCTGGGTTTGGCCCATCCTGAGATTTCTTTCAGCTTGATTAGTGATGGTAAGGAAATGACGCGGACAGCTGGTACTGGCCAACTGCGCCAAGCTATCGCAGGGATTTACGGTTTGGCGAGTGCTAAGAAGATGATTGAAATTGAGAATTCTGACCTAGATTTCGAAATTTCAGGTTTTGTGTCCTTGCCTGAGTTAACTCGGGCCAATCGCAATTATATCAGTCTCTTCATCAATGGCCGTTATATCAAGAACTTTTTACTCAATCGTGCTATTTTAGATGGTTACGGAAGTAAGCTCATGGTAGGCCGTTTTCCACTGGCTGTCATTCACATCCATATCGACCCCTATCTAGCGGATGTCAATGTACATCCAACCAAGCAAGAAGTACGGATTTCTAAGGAAAAAGAACTAATGGCTCTAGTTTCAGAAGCCATTTCCAAGAGTCTAAAGGAACAGAGTTTGATTCCAGATGCCTTGGAGAATCTTGCCAAATCGACCGTGCGCAATCGTCAAAAGGTGGAGCAGACCATTCTCCCGCTCAAAGAAAATACGCTCTACTATGAGAATACTGAGCCGACAAGACCTAGTCAAGCTGAAGTAGCTGATTATCAGGTAGAATTAACTGAGGAAAGGCAAGACTTGACCTTGTTTGCCAAGGAAACCTTGGATCAATTGACCAAGCCAGCAAAACTGCATTTTGCAGAGAGAAAGCCTGCTAACTACGACCAGCTAGATCACCCAGAGTTAGATTTAACCAGTCTGGATAAGGCATATGATAAGCTGGAGCGAGAAGAATCATCAAGCTTCCCAGAGTTGGAATTTTTCGGGCAAATGCATGGAACCTATCTCTTTGCCCAGGGGAGAGATGGGCTCTACATCATAGACCAACACGCAGCTCAGGAACGGGTCAAGTACGAGGAGTACCGTGAAAGCATTGGCAATGTTGACCAGAGCCAGCAGCAACTCCTAGTGCCCTATATCTTTGAATTTCCAGCGGATGATGCCCTCCGTCTCAAGGAAAGAATGGCACTTTTGGAGGAAGTTGGGGTCTTTCTAGCAGAGTACGGAGAAAATCAATTTATCTTACGTGAACATCCTATTTGGATGGCAGAAGAAGAGATTGAATCAGGCATCTATGAGATGTGCGACATGCTCCTCTTGACCAAGGAAGTTTCTATCAAGAAATACCGGGCAGAGCTGGCTATCATGATGTCTTGCAAGCGATCTATCAAGGCCAATCATCGTATTGATGATCATTCAGCTAGACAACTCCTCTATCAGCTTTCTCAGTGTGACAATCCCTATAACTGTCCCCATGGACGTCCTGTTTTGGTGCATTTTACTAAGTCGGATATGGAAAAGATGTTCCGACGTATTCAGGAAAATCACACCAGTCTCCGTGAGTTGGGGAAATATTAAACTAAAAGGAAAACTATGTACGAATATTTAAAAGGAATCATTACCAAAATTACTGCCAAATACATTGTTCTTGAAACCAACGGTATTGGTTATATCCTGCATGTGGCCAATCCTTATGCTTATTCAGGACAGGTCAATCAAGAAGCTCAAATTTATGTGCATCAAGTTGTACGTGAGGATGCCCATCTACTTTATGGATTTCGCTCAGAAGATGAGAAAAAGCTCTTTCTCAGTCTGATTTCGGTATCTGGTATTGGTCCTGTATCAGCTCTTGCTATTATCGCTGCTGATGACAATGCTGGCTTAGTTCAAGCTATCGAAACCAAGAACATCACCTACTTGACTAAGTTCCCTAAAATTGGCAAGAAAACAGCCCAGCAGATGGTGCTGGACTTGGAAGGCAAGGTAGTAGTTGCAGGAGATGATCTTCCTGCCAAGGTGGCAGTGCAAGCTAGCGCTGAAAACCAAGAATTGGAAGAAGCTATGGAGGCCATGTTGGCTCTGGGCTACAAGACAACTGAGCTCAAGAAAATCAAGAAATTCTTCGAAGGAACGACAGATACAGCTGAGAACTATATCAAGTCGGCCCTTAAAATGTTGGTCAAATAGGAGCAGAGCATGCCAAAACGTTGTTCTTGGGTCAAGATGACCAATCCGCTCTACATCGCCTATCATGATGAGGAATGGGGTCAGCCCCTCCATGATGACCAAGCATTGTTTGAGTTGTTGTGCATGGAAACCTATCAGGCAGGCCTGTCTTGGGAAACGGTGCTCAACAAACGCCAAGCTTTCCGAGAAGTATTTTATGGCTATCAAATTCAAGCGGTCGCAGAGATGACCGACACCGAATTGGGAAACTTGCTGGATAATCCAGCCATCATCCGAAATAGAGCCAAGATTTTTGCTACACGCGCTAATGCCCAAGTCTTTCTACGACTACAGGTAGAGTACGGCTCTTTTGATGCCTATCTTTGGTCTTTTGTTGAGGGGAAAACGATCGTGAACGATGTTTCCGATTACCGCCAATCCCCAGCTAAAACCGTTTTGTCTGAGAAATTAGCCAAAGATCTCAAAAAACGAGGTTTCAAGTTCACAGGCCCAGTCGCCGTCTTGTCTTTTCTACAGGCAGCAGGCCTGGTTGATGACCACGAGAATGATTGTGAATGGAAAAGCGGGAATTAGTGAGTGTAGGTAACTAGAATATCTGAGAATATAGAAAAAAGCTGAGAAATTTATCTCAGCTTTTTATACATACTAGTATATTTGTTAGAGTGAAGTCAAAAAAGTGATTCCACCTAAAATAACACCAGCTGAATTTGGAATGATTAGTATCCAATCCTTCTTAGGTTCCTTTGTCCATCCATAAATAACCCAGATTAAGCAAGATATAGCAGCTGATAAAGGTTGAAATGGTTGAGCTTTATTTCCCTGTAAATTAGCGATAATTTGAGGTATGTAGGCAATAAATACTATAATTCCAATAAAGGCACCAATAGAACCTACGATTCGATTAATTTTTTGTTTTGTCATATACACCTCCTACAAAAGGATATCATAGAAATTAGCGAAATGCAATAAATTCAGATACAAATTGTAATGAAAACCAATACAAAAGCACAAAAATAGAGAAACTATTTATTTTTTGTTATAGTCAAAGCGAATGATTTGTTCCTGTGCATCTACATGAGCATGGACCCCAAAGGGTATAATGGCTCTCGGAGTTGCGTGGCCAACATTTAGATTATAGATAATCGGGATATTGCTGTCAATAATATCCAATAGTGCCTCTTTATAGTCGTCATAGAAAGCTTCATCCATAGGTTTTCCGACCAAGAGTCCACTGATGACCTCGAATATACCAGTGTCCTTTAAAGTCCGCAACATCTTTTTGAATTTTACAGGTTCAGGCTTTTCTTCGCTTGTTTCTAGCAAGAGGATCTTTCCTTCCCAGTCTGACAAGTCAGGGAAAAGTTTGTATTTTTGGCAGAGCTCCGTGCTATCTGCGTATCGAGAGTTGTCAAAGATATCGTAGAGGGATTCGAGGCAACCACCGAGGATTTTTCCCTCGAACTGGGCATTTCCTTGCAACAACTCAAAACCGGTATTTGCATGACTGACACGAGGTGTCCCCAGAGCCTTGGGACTAAAATCAGTTCGTTCATCATACCAAACGTCACTAGAGCGGATTTCTGAGATTCTTCCCGTCTCAATCAATTCTTTAAAGTAGTGAAGGCTATAGGGCAGCATTTCCTTGTCTAATTCACAAATGTCTGCTAAAAAGGATTGACCATAAAAAGTTTTAACACCTAGTTTATGCAACATGAGATGGTTCATAGTTGTATCCGAGAAGCCAAGAAAAATTTTTTGTTTGATAACCTTTTGGAGTTGGTCATTTTCAAAAAGATAAGGTAGTAAGCGATAGGTATCGTCTCCACCGATGGCACATAGGATTATGTCGATGCTATCATCAGAAAAGGCATGAATCAAATCCTCTGCACGCACTTCAGGATGGTCCTTGATAAAGTCTAATCCTTTTTGCGAATGGGGCAAAAAGATAGGATTGAGTCCCAAGTCCTTGAGACGTTGGACACCCAAGTCCACTTCGTGTTTGACAAAGTCCTCTCCGATAATGCCACTAGATAAACTAACTATACCAATAGTAGAAATCATATTTTATCCTCCTAGAAATAGATTGAGCCTATTTTATCACAAAAGATTAGATAGAGCTATGTGGGATGTCAGAAGAATACTTTAAAATCAAAAAAAGTAAGTGAAAAAGCAACCGCACCTGCAGTTGCTTTTATCATTCTTCTTAATAACGTGTTGGTCCTGCACTTGCGCTTCGGATGTTCAAGCGTTTCTTGAGATAGAAGCGAAGGGCTAGGAGGGCTGCTCCGATAATAGCCAGCGGCAATGGAGCAAGTACTGGGTTAAGGCTAGCTGGTAGGAAGCTTGTTGCAAAGAAGACAAGCAACCAAAGGAACATAGAAGCTAGGATAACCAGTACAGATTTCCAGAAAGGTGGGCGTTGACTGCGGTCCATATCTGGTCCATAATATTGGTAAACAAAGTAGTACATCAAGTAGAAGGCAAATCCACCAACAAGTCCAACTAACAAGAGAGTGATAAATCCATAGCCGAAAGCCTGATCTGCCGCAAAGAAAGTTGTGAGGGCGCTGACGAGGGCAAAGAGACTAGTGATGAAAAGAGCTGAGTCCATAATCATCAGTTTTGGATCATCATTTTCTTTTGGATGCTCTTTTTCATATTGTTCCTTGACAGTGAAACTATGAGCCCAATGGGTCGGTGCGCCATAGAGGGAACGAGCAGTCGTACCCTTGGCTTGCTCTTCAAGGATTTGGGGAATAACTTCCTCAAAAATAGCCTTGATTTCAGCGTCTGTTTTTCCATCTTTGATGAATTGTTGGGTAGCGATGTGGACAAACTCTTGGTTTTTCTTGGTTAATTTTTGTAGATCAATCTGAGACATAGGAACTCCTCTTAGAACCATTTTTTATGGATGAGATAGAGAGTGAGCGAGACACTCATAGCAAAGGCGATAAAGACGATTAACCAGAAGGCATTCGGCTCACCATTTAGGGGGATTTCATTATCCTTAAAGTTCATCCCGTAGGCAGAAAAGACCATGGTTGGGATGGACATGACGATGGTCACAAGGGCCAAGGTTTTCATGATGTTGTTCTGGTTGTTAGAAATGATAGAGGCGAAGGTCTCTGTCATAGAATGCAAGACGTTTCCATAAATGTCTGCCATCTCGATGGCCTGTTGGGTTTCAATTAGGGTATCTTCAAGCAGGTCTTCGTCCTCAAGGTATTTCTTGATATTGCTGGTTGAGCTGGTCAATTTCTTAATCACGCGCTCATTTGTTTTGAGGGAGGCCTTGAAATAGACGATGGTTTTTTCCAATTCCATGAGTTCAATCAATTCTTCATTACGAGTTGATTGATGCAGTTGACTTTCGATTTGTTCACTCTTACGGTCAATCGAACGAAGGGCTGTTAGGTAAAGTTCTGCATTGCGATAGAGAATCTGGAAGATAAAACGTGAGCGCATGAAGGTATAGAAATTACGCAATCGACGGTTGATAAAGACATCGAGGACTGGTAATGGTTCCAAACACGTAGTGATAATGGTTTCCTCGGTGATGATAATACCAAGCGGGATGGTGACGTAGTAGGTGCGGTTATTTCTTTCTTCTGTGACCGGCACGTCAACGATAATCAGGGTATACTCGTCTTCAATGGTAATACGAGACATTTCTTCCGCATCGAGCGGTGCTCGAAGGTCGGCAATATCAATATCGAAGGCGTTAGCGATTTCGAGTGATTCATTTTGAGTCGGATTAACGAGATTGATCCAAGTACCCGGTTCAAGCGTATCGATCTCTTTAAATTCAGTTGTTGTAGAGAGAAAAACTTGTTTCATATCCCTTATCCTTTCTCATTTTTCAGATTTTTTCACACCGTACTATTATACTACAAAATCGGCCTTTTGGGTAATAGAATCTCACTTTTTTTGGTATAATGGTAAGCAATAATGGACTAGAAAGAACAAAGATGCAAGATAAAATTGTCATTCATGGGGCGCGTGCCCATAATTTAAAAAATATTGATGTGGAGATTCCGCGAGACAAGTTGGTTGTCGTGACCGGTTTGTCAGGCTCAGGAAAATCCAGTCTGGCCTTTGATACCCTCTATGCGGAGGGTCAACGTCGCTATGTGGAGAGCTTGTCAGCCTATGCTCGTCAGTTTTTGGGAAATATGGAAAAACCAGATGTAGATGCCATTGATGGTCTCAGCCCAGCTATTTCCATCGACCAGAAAACGACTAGTAAAAACCCTCGTTCGACCGTGGGAACGACGACTGAAATCAATGACTATCTGCGTCTCCTCTACGCACGTGTGGGGACGCCTTACTGTATCAACGGTCATGGAGCTATCAAGGCTTCTTCTGTGGAGCAAATCGTTGATAAGGTTTTGGAGTTACCTGAACGCCAGCGCTTGCAGATTTTGGCCCCTGTCATCCGCAAGAAAAAAGGACAGCATAAGAGCGTTATTGAAAAGATTCAGAAAGATGGGTATGTTCGTGTCCGTGTGGATGGGGAAGTCTATGATGTGACCGAAGTGCCTGAGCTGTCTAAGAGTAAGCAACACAATATCGATGTCGTGGTTGACCGTATTGTCATCAAGGAGGGCATTCGTAGCCGTCTCTTCGACTCAATCGAGGCTGCCCTTCGTATCGCAGAAGGCTATGTGATTATCGACACCATGGACGATTCTGAGTTGCTCTTTTCTGAGCATTATGCCTGTCCAGTTTGTGGCTTTACTGTTCCAGAGTTAGAGCCACGTCTCTTCTCCTTCAATGCTCCTTTTGGTTCTTGTAGTGAGTGTGATGGCTTGGGCATCAAGCTGGAGGTGGATACTGATTTGGTAGTACCAGATGCCAGCAAAACCTTGCGTGAGGGAGCCTTGGCTCCTTGGAATCCTATCTCATCCAACTACTATCCAAACATGCTAGAGCAGGCTATGACAGCTTTTGGAGTGGATATGGATAAGCCTTTTGAGGACTTGTCAGAAGAAGATAAGAACTTGATTCTCTATGGATCAGATGGTAAGGAATTCCATTTCCACTATGAGAATGAATTTGGTGGTGTACGCGATATTGACATTCCTTTTGAGGGAGTTGTCAATAATATCAAGCGTCGCTATCACGAGACAAACAGCGATTATACTCGCACCCAGATGCGTCTTTACATGAATGAGCTGACCTGCGGAACCTGTCACGGCTATCGTCTCAATGACCAGGCCTTGTCTGTCCGTGTGGGTGGCGAGCAAGGGCCACATATTGGAGAAATTTCAGACCTGTCTATCGCGGACCACTTGGACTTGGTAAGCAAGTTGACTCTATCTGAAAATGAAGCCATTATTGCTCGGCCTATTCTCAAGGAAATCAAGGATCGTTTGACCTTCCTTAATAACGTGGGCCTGAACTATCTGACTCTGTCACGTTCGGCAGGAACCCTTTCAGGTGGGGAAAGTCAGCGTATTCGCTTGGCAACTCAGATTGGTTCTAACCTATCAGGCGTCCTCTATATCTTAGACGAGCCGTCAATCGGTCTTCACCAGAGGGACAATGACCGCCTGATTGCTAGTCTCAAAAAGATGCGTGATTTGGGCAATACTCTTATAGTAGTGGAACATGATGAAGATACCATGCGCGAAGCGGACTATCTGATTGACGTTGGTCCTGGTGCGGGTGTTTTTGGTGGGGAAATTGTTGCGGCAGGTACGCCTAAACAGGTAGCTCGTAACAGTAAGTCTATCACAGGCCAGTACTTATCAGGAAAACGTGCCATTCCAGTACCAGACGAGCGCCGTGTGGGAAATGGTCGTTTTATCGAGGTGACGGGAGCGCGTGAGAACAACCTGCAAAATATCACTGCTCGCTTCCCATTAGGAAAATTCATCGCAGTGACAGGGGTATCGGGTTCAGGGAAATCGACCTTAATCAACAGCATCCTCAAAAAAGCTATTGCCCAGAAGCTAAATCGCAATTCAGACAAACCTGGTAAATTCAAAACCATCACAGGTATTGAGCATGTAGACCGCTTGATTGACATTGACCAGAGCCCTATCGGACGAACGCCGAGGTCCAACCCAGCTACCTATACAGGAGTTTTTGACGATATACGTGACCTTTTTGCCCAGACAAATGAGGCTAAGATTCGTGGTTACAAAAAGGGACGTTTCAGTTTCAATGTTAAGGGAGGTCGCTGTGAAGCCTGCTCAGGTGACGGGATTATCAAGATTGAGATGCACTTCTTGCCAGATGTTTATGTGGCTTGTGAAGTCTGCCACGGAACCCGCTACAACAGTGAGACCCTAGAAGTTCATTACAAGGAAAAAAATATTTCGCAGGTCTTGGACATGACCGTCAACGATGCGGTGGAGTTCTTCCAACACATTCCAAAGATTCAACGTAAACTTCAGACCATCAAGGATGTGGGACTGGGATATGTAACGCTAGGGCAACCAGCTACCACCCTTTCTGGGGGAGAAGCGCAGCGTATGAAGCTGGCTAGTGAACTTCACAAACGATCGACAGGAAAATCTTTCTACATTCTGGACGAGCCGACGACAGGACTCCATACAGAGGATATCGCTCGCTTGCTTAAGGTTTTAGCTCGCTTTGTTGACGATGGCAATACAGTCCTCGTTATTGAGCACAATCTGGATGTTATCAAGACGGCAGACCATATTATTGACTTGGGACCTGAGGGCGGTGTCGGTGGTGGAACCATTATCGCAACAGGAACTCCAGAAGAAGTAGCGGCCAACGAAGCCAGCTACACAGGACACTATTTGAAAGGAAAGTTACATCATGAATAAACGCGTACAAGCATTTCTAGATAAAATGCAAGAAAAAGAACTAGATGGCATCATCATCAATAACCTTAAAAACATCTATTATTTGACTGGTTTTTGGGGTTCAAATGGAACAGTCTTTATCAGCCGTGACCGTCAGGTCTTGGTGACGGATTCTCGCTACATCATTGCAGCCAAGCAAGAAACCAGTGGGTTTGAGATTGTGGCTGATCGTGATGAATTGGCTGTCATTGCAGGCATTGTTAAGGACATGGGCTTGTCTCAAATCGGTTTTGAGGATGAGATTTCGGTCTCTTATTATCACCGTATGCAGGCAGCTTTTGCAGGTTTGGACTTGCTTCCACAAACTCAATTTGTTGAAGGTCTTCGAATGATTAAGGATGAGGCGGAGATTGCAGCGATTCGCAAGGCTTGTTCTATCTCAGACCAAGCTTTCCGCGATGCACTTGACTTTATTAAGCCAGGAAAGACTGAGATTGAGATTGCCAACTTCCTTGACTTCCGCATGCGTGAGTTGGGAGCATCTGGCTTGTCTTTTGACACCATTCTAGCTAGCGGTATCAATTCTTCTAAACCCCATGCCCATCCAATGCACAAACCAGTTGAGCTAGGAGAAGCTATTACCATGGATTTCGGCTGCCTCTATGACCACTATGTCAGTGATATGACACGGACTATCTATCTGGGGCATGTCAGCGACGAGCAAGCAGAGATTTACAATACAGTTCTAAAAGCCAACCAAGCCTTGATTGACCAGGCTAAGGCTGGCTTAGGTTTCCGTGACTTTGACAAAATCCCTCGTGATATTATCATTGAGGCAGGTTATGGAGACTACTTTACTCACGGTATCGGACACGGTATTGGGCTGGATATTCATGAGGAACCTTACTTTAGCCAGACTTCTACAGAAACTATTAAGTCGGGTATGGCCTTGACCGATGAACCAGGTATCTATATAGAAGGCAAATACGGTGTTCGTATCGAGGATGATATCTTGATTACAGAGACCGGTTGTGAATTGTTGACCCTAGCTCCAAAAGAGTTGATAGTTATTTAAGAGTTAAACAACTCAAATGATTGACTTTTAAATTTTAAAGGTTTATACTGAAAGACGAAAACGGTAGGTGAGGCTACCATAGGGATACGGATGACTACCGCAAAGCAGTGGAGACACTACTCGTTGGTCAACAGTCCTGGTCGCGAAGGCCAAGACTAAGCTCATTACATTGCCCTATGGAGTTAAAGCTTGAACGAAAAACAGATAGTTAGTTTTTTAATCCTGCCATTTTATGGTGGGATTTTCTACTGTTTAAATCAAAGAAAGGAGATAAACGATGCAAATTGACGATCATCCGGAACCGCACATACACAGCCAATCGCTGATTTGTGTCGTTCTGCCCTTATAAAGTGATTGGTCTCTGTGTATGAAACACATCATTCATACAGATAGGAGAAACCAATGAAAACTACAAAAGAAAGATTAGCAATAGCTATTCATACATCTTTAAACGAAACTCTATCTTTTTATAAGACAAGTCTAACAGGATTGACTGAGGAGCAGGTGGAGAAAAATCGTGACCTATATGGCGAAAATACCATCACAAAGGGTCAAGAAGACAGTATCCTCAAAAAGATTTACGAATCCATTATCAATCCTTTTACGATCATCTTACTGGTCATCGCCGTGATTTCCTTGGTGACCAATGTCTGGTTGGCAAAACCAGGTCAAGAGGATCCGACGACTTCTATTATCATCGTTGTCCTAGTCCTCATTTCTGGTGGCATACGCTTTGTCCAAGAACTCCGTAGTGATAAGGCTGCGACCAATCTATCAAAAATGATTGTCAACACAGCGACTGTCATTCGTCAAGGAGAAATCCAAGAAGTACCTATCGATGATTTGGTAGTGGGTGACGTGGTTAAATTAAGCGCTGGAGACATGATTCCAGCAGATCTTCTTTTATTTGAGTCGCGCGATTTCTTTGTCCAACAGTCGGGCTTGACAGGCGAAAGTGATTCTGTTGAAAAATTGGCCTTGACCAAGGCAACAGTTCAACAATCTGATAGTCTGCTAGAAGCAGAAGCGCTCGCCTTTATGGGAACCAATGTCTTATCTGGTAGTGCCAAGGCCGTGGTTTTAGCAGTTGGTGATGATACCATGATGGGGGCCATTGAGCAGACTTTGAACACCTATGATGAGCCTACTTCGTTTGAACGGGAGATGAATAGTATTTCGTGGCTCTTGATTCGTTTGATGCTGGTCATGGTGCCCATCGTTTTCTTGTCCAATGGTTTAACAGATGGTGACTGGCTGGAAGCTGGCGTATTTGCTTTGAGTGTTGGTGTTGGATTGACACCTGAGATGCTTCCTATGATTATCACGGCCAGTCTAGCAAAAGGCTCCATCATTATGGCCAAGGAAAAAGTGGTTATCAAGAAACTCAATGCCATACAGGACTTAGGGGCGATTGATATTTTGTGTACAGATAAGACAGGAACTCTAACCCAAGACGAAATTGTCCTTGAATATCCCTTGGACATCCACGGACGCTTGGATTTGACCGTCTTGAGACGAGCTTATCTCAATTCTTATTTTCAAACGGGCTTGAAAAATTTGATGGACAGAGCCATCATCAAACGGACTGAAAAGGAAGCCAAAGAACACGCCCTCTTACAAAATCTGGCTCAAACTTTTCAAAAAATAGATGAGCTTCCCTTTGATTTTGAACGTAGACGGATGAGTGTTATCGTTAAG
Source organism: uncultured Streptococcus sp. (assembly GCA_902482895.1). GTDB lineage: Bacteria > Bacillota > Bacilli > Lactobacillales > Streptococcaceae > Streptococcus. The sequence goes on from CABTAV010000001.1 coordinate 29,319, forward strand.
GATGAACACGAAGTTGTTAGTTTGGTAACCAAGGGTGCCCTAGAGGAAATGTTGACGATTTCCAGTTATGCGGAATACCAAGGAGTGATTACTCCCTTGACAGATGTTATTAGAGAAGAAATTTTAGCAGAAGTCAGACAACTAAATCAACAAGGTTTGCGTGTCTTGGGAGTGGCCTATAAGTCAGGTTTGAGGGAAGGCCATGCCTATACAGTTGATGATGAAGGGGATATGATTCTAACTGGTTATTTAGCCTTCCTAGATCCTCCTAAACCATCTGCAGCACCAGCAATTAAGGCTCTGTTAGAACATGGAGTTCAAACAAAAATTTTGACGGGAGACAACGAAAAAGTTACTCAAGCAGTCTGTGAAAAGGTTGGTTTGGATATCAATCAGATACTGTTAGGATCTGAAATTGATCAGATGAGTGATCAAGAATTGGCCCAAGCAGTAGAGGAGGTAACAGTATTTGCCAAACTTTCTCCTGACCAAAAAGCGAGGATTATTTTGCAATTTAAGGCCAATGGTCATGCTGTAGGCTATATGGGAGATGGGATCAATGATGCTCCTTCTATGAAAGTTGCAGATGTGGGGATTTCTGTTGATACAGCAGTAGATATTGCCAAAGAAACGGCTGATGTTATCCTACTTGATAAGGATCTCATGGTGCTTGAAAAAGGACTTGTTGAAGGTCGTAAGGTCTATGCCAATATGACTAAATATATCAAAATGACAGTGAGTTCTAATTTTGGAAATATCTTATCCCTATTGGTCTCTGGAATCTTTTTGCCATTTTTACCAATGGCACCAGTCCATTTGATTATCCTAAATCTAGTCTATGATTTGTCTTGTATTGCCTTGCCTTTTGACAAGGTGGATAAAGATTTTTTGAGAAATCCGCATACCTGGGAAGCTAAGTCCATCACACGTTTCATGATTTGGATGGGACCTATCTCTTCTGCCTTTGATATTTTGACCTTCAGTTTGCTTTATTTTATCATTGTACCCATGACAACAGGTCAAGCTTATGTTCATGGGGCAGAGTCTGCCGTAGGTTTTATTGTCTTGTTTCAGACAGGTTGGTTTATCGAGTCCATGTGGTCACAGACCATGGTTATCCATATGCTACGTTCAGCTAAAATTCCCTTTTTACAAAGTCGTCCAGCTTGGCTAGTCCTTGTGACAACCTTATTGGCTGCAGCCTTTGTGACCTTCCTTCCCTACAGTCCACTCGCAATCCTACTTCATCTAACTCCTTTAAAACCGATTTATTTCATCTTTTTACTTTTCATCATTATTTTGTATATGATTAGCGTGACAATTGTGAAAAAAATCTATATCAAGAAATATCAAGAATGGCTGTAAATTTCATTTTGTCAAGAAAAAAGTACGAAAATGACGAAAAAAGTCAAAAAAATTTAAAAATAGGTCGCAAGTCGGATGTTTTTTATGGTATAATAGACTAAACTGATAGTAACATGTAGCGAAAGGGGTAGGTACATGATTAAAATTTATACAGTCTCAAGTTGTACTAGCTGTAAAAAAGCAAAAACCTGGCTCAATGCCCACCAGTTAAGTTATAAAGAACAAAACCTTGGTAAAGAAGGAATTACGAGAGAAGAATTACTGGATATTCTAACCAAAACAGATAACGGAATAGCCAGCATCGTTTCGTCTAAAAATCGCTATGCCAAAGCCCTTGGAGTGGATATTGAAGATTTGAGTGTCAATGAAGTCCTCAATCTGATTATGGAAACACCGAGAATTTTAAAGAGCCCAATCCTTGTGGATGAAAAACGCCTGCAAGTTGGCTATAAGGAAGACGATATTCGTGCCTTCCTACCACGCTCTGTCCGTAATGTAGAAAATGCAGAAGCACGTTTGCGTGCAGCTCTATAAACATCAAGGCTGGGAGCAATTCCCAGTCTTATTCTATTTTAATTTCAAAAAGAAAGAAGAGAGAAATGAAAAGAATTGTTCTTGTTAGCCTAGCTTTCCTTTTTGTCCTGGTTGGTTGCGGACAGAAAAAAGAAACTGGAACAGCTACAAAAACAGAAAAGGATACGCTTCAGTCGGCATTGCCAGTTATTGAAAATGCTGAGAAGAATACAGTTGTAACCAAGACTTTGGTTTTGCCGAAATCAGATGATGGCAGCCAGCAAACCCAAACCATTACTTATAAAGACAAGACTTTTTTGAACCTAACCATCCAACAAAAGCGTCCAGTATCAGATGATTTGAAGACCTATATTGACCAACATGGAGTGGAAGAAACTCAAAAAGCTCTTCTCGAGGCGGAGGAGAAGGATGAATCCATCATAGAAGCTCGTAAATTGGCAGGTTTTAAGCTTGAAACCAAATTATTAAGTGCAACAGAACTTCAAACAACGACTAGTTTTGATTTTCAAGTTTTGGATGTCAAGAAGGCTTCTCAGTTAGAATATTTGAAGAACATTGGTTTAGAAAATCTCTTGAAGAATGAACCAAGCAAATATATTTCAGACAGATTGGCAAATGGTGCGACAGAACAGTAGAAAATCCAAATAAATAGACTGCCTGAATTGTAGAACGTAAGGAATTATGCTATAATGGTACTATTCTAAGGAAAGAGGGTGTTAGAATGGGATTTACTGAAGAAACAGTACGTTTTAAATTGGACGATTCCAATAAAAAAGAAATTAGCGAAACTTTGACTGATGTTTATGCTTCGTTGAACGATAAGGGCTACAACCCAATTAACCAAATCGTAGGTTACGTATTGAGTGGAGACCCTGCCTACGTTCCTCGTTATAATAATGCACGAAATCAAATCCGTAAGTATGAGCGTGATGAAATCGTTGAGGAATTGGTTCGCTACTACCTAAAAGGACAAGGAGTCGATCTATAATCTATGAGAATTATGGGATTGGACGTCGGTTCAAAAACGGTAGGGGTGGCCATTAGCGATCCGCTCGGTTTTACAGCTCAAGGGCTTGAAATCATTCAAATCAATGAGGAACAAGGTCAATTTGGTTTTGACCGCGTTAAGGAGTTGGTTGATACTTACAAGGTGGAACGATTTGTAGTGGGCTTGCCTAAAAACATGAACAATACAAGCGGACCGCGCGTGGAAGCTAGTCAAGCCTACGGAGCAAAGTTAGAAGAGCTTTTTGGTTTACCAGTAGACTATCAAGATGAACGCTTGACAACAGTTGCCGCAGAGCGCATGTTGATCGAGCAAGCAGATATCAGTCGTAATAAGCGCAAGAAAGTCATTGATAAGTTAGCAGCTCAGCTGATTTTACAAAATTATTTAGATAGAAAATTTTAATACAAAGGAGAGGCTATGTCACACGATCATAACCACGACCACGAAGAACGTGAATTAATCACACTAGTAGATGAACAAGGAAATGAAACCTTGTTTGAAATCCTTTTGACCATTGACGGAAAAGAAGAATTTGGTAAAAACTATGTTCTTCTAGTACCAGTTAACGCAGAAGAAGACGAAGACGGACAAGTTGAAATCCAAGCTTACTCATTCATCGAAAACGAAGATGGAACAGAAGGTGAATTGCAACCAATCCCAGAAGACTCGGAAGACGAATGGAACATGATTGAAGAAGTCTTCAACAGCTTTATGGAGGAGTAAAAACATCCAGTGGATGTTTTTAGCCCAGCTCTTTGTAACAAGAGAGAACTGGTGTGTTCAGTGAACATTTTTACCCTTACGCTAAAAATAAAGACCGTAAGTAAGTCTGGGAGACTGTATCAGCCCAACTCCCAGAAATTGGGAAGAGTTGGGACATTCAGTGGATGTTTTACCCCACGTTAATATTCATAGTAGCTAGTTATTAGCTAACCAGGTGAGAGGTCGGGACGAAAATCCTGGCCTCGTTTTTGTTAGTTATGAGACTTTATTGAGGCAGTTGATTGAACCTGTAATTAAGGAGAGGTATATGTTTGAAGTAGAAGAATGGCTTCATAGTCGGATTGGTTTGAATTTTCGATCAGGTTTGGGCCGAATGCAAGAAGCGGTGGATTTGTTAGGAAATCCTGAGAAGTCTTATCCTATTATCCATGTGACAGGGACTAATGGGAAAGGTTCTACCATTGCTTTTATGAGGGGAATATTTATGGGGCATGGAAAGAAAGTTGCGACCTTTACCTCCCCTCATATTGTCTCCGTCAATGACCGAATCTGCATTAATGGACAACCTATAGCAGACGCAGACTTTATCCGTTTAGCTGAGCAGGTCAAGGAAATGGAGAAAACGCTTCTGCAAACCCATGATCAGTTGTCTTTTTTTGAATTGCTGACCTTGATTGCTTTTCTCTATTTTAGGGATCAAGAGGTGGATTTGGTTTTACTAGAAGTGGGAATTGGTGGCTTACTTGATACGACCAATGTGGTAACTGGAGAGCTTGCTGTCATCACCTCCATTGGGCTTGACCACCAGGAGACCTTGGGCGATAGTCTAGAAGCAATCGCAGAGCAGAAAGCTGGTATTTTCAAGACTGGTAAGAAGGCAGTGATTGCAAAATTGCCTTCAGAAGCTAGTCTTGTTTGTCAGAAAAAAGCCGAATCTTTAGCTGTTGACCTTTATCAGGCAGGCCAAGATTTTTCAATGCTGAATGGCGATTTTTCAAGTTCTTTACTAAATATTTCGCGGCTGAAAATAGGTTTAGAAGGAGCTTATCAGCAGGAGAATGCGGCCTTGGCGTTGCAAACTTTTCTTCTTTTTATGGGAGAAAGAAAGGAAGTTGTTGATGAGCAGGCTGTAAGACGAGCTTTGGAGAAGACCCATTGGGCTGGACGTTTGGAGCGTATTCGTTCTCATATCTACTTGGACGGTGCCCATAATCTCCCTGCCTTGACTCGCTTGGTTGAATTTATTAAAGAAAAAGAGCAGGAAGGACATCGTCCTCAAATCCTATTTGGAGCCTTAAAACGTAAAGATTATCAAGGGATGTTGGGTTATCTGACTGAAAATTTACCTCAGGTGGAACTCAAGGTGACTGGTTTTGACTATCAAGGTTCTCTGGACGAGACAGATGTAACAGGTTACGATATAGTTCCTTCTTACCGAGAATTTATTAGCAGTTTTGAAGAAAGAGCCGACGCGCAGGACTTGTTGTTCATTACAGGGTCTCTCTATTTTATCTCAGAAGTACGAATCCACATACTGGGGCATGAGCAGATAAATTGACCTCCTTTTTTGAACTTGTTATACTAGGGGAACTGCCAGTTAGAAGGAACATTCTCTACATTGGTAGCAGAAAGGAAATTCATCATGAAATTAAAAAGATTCACACTTTCTCTTGCTTCTTTAGCAAGTCTTAGTCTCTTAGTAGCTTGTTCACAAAGAGTTCAACAACCAGTAGTTCAATCGCAAACACAACAAACTCAACAATCACAAGCTGCTTTATCTTCTACAGAAAATACAAATCAGGCAGCGACAAGTTCTTCACAAAATGCGCCTGAGGCTCAACCAACTAATATTGATGGGACTTATACTGGTCAGGACGAAGGAGACCGTATCACTTTAGTGGTAACTGGAACAACTGGCACCTGGACACAGGTAGAAACTGATGGGGAACAAGAAATCAAGCAGGTTAGCTTCGACGCTGCTAATCAACGCATGATTATTGGTGATGATGCCAAGATTTATGCAATCAATGGCAATCAGATGATTATTGACGATATGGATAGAGACGCGTCTGATCGCATTGTTTTATCAAAATAGACTAGAAGGAGACTGGTTTTGTCAGTCTCTTTTGCTTTTACTCAGAAAAATGATTATAAATACTTGCCTTCTATCGAATACCTGAGTTATACTAGTATCAATTACCTGTTTTTAGCATTCATACTCTTCGAAAATCTCTTCAAACCACGTCAGCTTCCATCTGCAACCTCAAAACAGTGTTTTGAGCAACCTGCGGC
>CABTAV010000002.1:0-31358 GCA_902482895.1 uncultured Streptococcus sp.
GGGTTAGTCCAGTTCCGACAAAGACACCTAGAATAGGACTCTTACTTAGTTCAACCATATAGTCTCTAAAGACTTGCAGGTCTTTTAGAGGTTCCATTGCACCGCTCATAAGATTGAGAGCGAAGAAGATACCACCTACACCAAAAATGATACGTCCGATGTTATTGATAGAGCGATTCTTGGTGAAGAAGAGACAAATCGCTCCGATGAAAAGCATTGGTAAGGCGTAATCTCCTAGCTTAAAACCGATGATAAAGGATGTAACGGTAGTTCCAATATTGGCACCCATGACAATACCGATAGCTTGACGCAAGGTCAAAAGTCCTGCGCTGACTAGCCCCACTGTAATGACTGTGACCCCAGAACTTGACTGAATTAGCGCCGTCATACCGATACCAACTAGCACACCGAAGAACGGATTGCTAGTGTACTTGTCAATGTAAAAACGAAGGCGATCTCCAGCAGCTTGTTGCAAACCGTCTCCCATGGTCTTGATACTATATAAGAATAGTCCCAGACCACCTAAAAAGTGAAATAAAATTTCCTGCCAATTAATGGACATTTCTTTTTCCTCCGAAAAATAATAACGGAATTTCTCCTATTCTATTTTAAAGGATAAAAGTAAATCTAACAAGTGTTAAGCTAAGATTTTAGAAAGAAAATTCGTTAGAAAAAGCAAAAATAATATACTCTAGCATGCCACAAAGATTAAATATCGAAAAATCTTGTGAAATCTTTCCTTATATTTCCAAAGTGTGATATAATAGTTTCGAATAAAATAATTAAAGGGGTTTTTGTAACATGGCAAAACTTACTGTTAAAGACGTTGACTTGAAAGGTAAAAAAGTCCTCGTTCGTGTTGACTTCAACGTACCATTGAAAGATGGCGTAATCACTAACGACAATCGTATCACAGCAGCTCTTCCAACTATTAAGTACATCATCGAACAAGGTGGACGTGCAATTCTTTTCTCTCACCTTGGACGTGTGAAAGAAGAAGCTGATAAAGCTGGTAAATCACTTGCTCCTGTAGCAGCAGACTTGGCAGCTAAATTGGGCCAAGACGTTGTTTTCCCAGGTGTTACTCGTGGTGCTGAATTGGAAGCAGCTATCAACGCTCTTGAAGATGGACAAGTTCTTTTGGTTGAAAACACTCGTTACGAAGATGTTGACGGCAAGAAAGAATCTAAAAACGATCCTGAACTTGGTAAATACTGGGCATCACTTGGAGATGGTATCTTCGTAAACGATGCATTCGGTACAGCTCACCGTGCACACGCATCTAACGTTGGTATCTCAGCAAACGTTGAAAAAGCAGTTGCTGGTTTCCTTCTTGAAAACGAAATTGCCTACATCCAAGAAGCAGTTGAAACTCCAGAACGTCCATTCGTAGCTATCCTTGGTGGTTCAAAAGTTTCAGACAAGATCGGTGTTATCGAAAACTTGCTTGAAAAAGCTGATAAAGTCCTTATCGGTGGTGGTATGACTTACACATTCTACAAAGCACAAGGTATCGAAATCGGTAACTCACTTGTAGAAGAAGACAAATTGGATGTTGCGAAAGCTCTTCTTGAAAAAGCAAACGGTAAATTGATCTTGCCAGTTGACTCAAAAGAAGCTAACGCATTTGCTGGTTACACTGAAGTGCGTGACACTGAAGGTGAAGCAGTTTCTGAAGGCTTCCTTGGTCTTGACATCGGTCCAAAATCTATCGCTAAATTTGACGAAGCTTTGACTGGTGCGAAAACAGTTGTATGGAACGGACCTATGGGTGTATTTGAAAACCCAGATTTCCAAGCTGGTACAATCGGTGTGATGGACGCTATCGTGAAACAACCAGGAGTTAAATCAATCATCGGTGGTGGTGACTCAGCTGCCGCAGCAATCAACCTTGGTCGTGCAGACAAGTTCTCATGGATCTCTACTGGCGGTGGAGCATCAATGGAACTTCTTGAAGGTAAAGTTCTTCCAGGACTTGCAGCCTTGACAGAAAAATAAGATTTTATAAACAAGTCAAAGAAGAGAGGGATGAAAGTTCCTCTTTTCTTTTGCTTAAAATAAAAACGCTTCCTCTCAACTATTACTCATAAAAATCACCGATTTATGATAAAATGGAAATAGAAAGTTGAGATTATGAGTTATTTTAAAAAATATAAATTCGATAAATCCCAGTTCAAACTTGGTATGCGAACCTTTAAAACAGGTATTGCTGTTTTTCTAGTTCTCTTGATTTTTGGCTTTTTTGGCTGGAAAGGTCTTCAAATTGGTGCTTTGACAGCCGTTTTTAGCTTGAGGGAGAGTTTTGATAAGAGTGTCCATTTTGGGACTTCGCGTATTCTAGGAAATAGCATCGGTGGCCTCTATGCCTTGGTCTTCTTCTTATTAAATACCTTTTTCCACGAAGCCTTTTGGGTAACCTTGGTTGTTGTTCCGATTTGTACCATGTTAACCATTATGACAAATGTAGCCATGAATAACAAAGCAGGTGTTATTGGTGGTGTAGCGGCTATGTTAATCATTACCCTATCGATTCCGAGTGGCGAAACAATTTTGTACGTATTTGCGCGTGTATCAGAAACTTTCATGGGAGTTTTTGTCGCAATTCTCGTAAATTACGATATTGATCGTATTCGGCTCTTTTTAGAGAAAAAAGAAAAATAATGTTACATTTTATAACATTATCAATTGACGTTTGTCTTTTTTTAGACTATAATAGACAGAAAGAAGGAAATTGTAAATGAAGGAAAAAGAATTTCGCCGAAATATGGCTGTTTTTCCTATCGGCAGTGTTATGAAGTTGACCGATCTATCGGCGCGTCAGATTCGTTATTATGAAGATCAAGAGTTGATTAAGCCTGATCGAAACGAAGGGAACCGTCGCATGTATTCCTTGAATGACATGGATCGTCTGCTCGAAATCAAAGATTATATCTCTGAAGGTTATAATATCGCTGCCATTAAGAAAAAATATGCTGAACGTGAAGCGAAATCCAAGAAAGCGGTGAGTCAGACTGAGGTGCGTCGTGCACTTCACAATGAACTCCTCCAACAGGGTCGCTTTGCTTCAGTACGGTCACCTTTTGGTCGCGGTTAGGCAACCGCAAGTAGTCATACATTAAGGAGAAAACTCATGCCAATCACAGCTGCAGATATTCGTCGTGAAGTCAAGGAAAAAAATGTTACCTTTATCCGTCTCATGTTCTCAGATATTTTAGGAACCATGAAAAACGTCGAAATTCCTGCTACAGATGAACAGTTAGATAAAGTCTTGTCAAATAAGGCTATGTTTGATGGATCTTCTATCGAAGGTTTTGTACGTATCAATGAATCAGATATGTACTTGCATCCTGACTTGGATACATGGACAGTCTTCCCTTGGGGAGATGAAAACGGAAGTGTTGCAGGTTTGATCTGTGATGTCTATACAACAGAAGGTGAACCATTTGCAGGTGACCCTCGTGGCAATCTCAAACGTGCTCTTCGTCACATGGAAGAAGTGGGATTCAAATCTTTCAACCTTGGGCCAGAGCCAGAATTCTTCCTATTTAAACTGGATGAAAATGGGGACCCAACACTTGAAGTAAATGACAAGGGTGGCTACTTTGATTTGGCACCTACGGACCTTGCGGACAACACACGTCGTGAGATTGTGAATGTCTTGACCAAAATGGGATTTGAAGTAGAAGCGAGTCACCACGAGGTTGCGGTTGGTCAACACGAGATTGACTTTAAGTACGATGAAGTTCTCCGTGCCTGTGATAAGATTCAAATCTTCAAACTTGTTGTTAAAACTATTGCTCGCAAACATGGCCTTTACGCAACCTTTATGGCAAAACCAAAATTTGGTATTGCTGGATCAGGTATGCACTGTAATATGTCCTTGTTTGATGCAGAAGGAAACAATGCCTTCTTTGATCCAAATGATCCAAAAGGAATGCAGTTGTCAGAAACGGCCTACTATTTCCTTGGCGGTTTGATCAAGCATGCCTACAACTATACTGCCATCATGAACCCAACGGTTAACTCATACAAACGTTTGGTTCCAGGTTATGAAGCGCCTGTTTACATTGCTTGGGCTGGTCGTAACCGTTCGCCACTTGTGCGCGTGCCTGCTTCACGTGGTATGGGAACTCGTCTTGAGTTGCGTTCAGTGGATCCGATGGCAAACCCATACATCGCTATGGCGGTTCTTTTGGAAGTTGGTTTGCATGGTATTGAAAACAAAATTGAAGCACCAGCTCCTATCGAAGAAAATATCTACATCATGACAGCAGAAGAGCGTAAGGAAGCTGGCATTACAGACCTTCCATCAACTCTTCACAACGCTTTGAAAGCTCTGACTGAAGATGAAGTTGTTAGAGCAGCTCTTGGAGAACATATCTATACTAGTTTCCTTGAAGCTAAACGAATTGAATGGTCAAGTTATGCAACCTTCGTTTCACAATGGGAAATTGATAACTATTTAGATCTTTACTGATATAGAAGAAAGATTGCCTGAGGGCGATCTTTTTTCTTGCGTTTTATATCGAGGTGTGATATATTTTTTATAACGAAGTGCGATATATCGAACTGAATAAGAGGTGGTTATAAATGGAATTAACGGATAAGACCCGTCGTGTTTATCTTCCGATGACGGAAACGGGTTTTTATATCTTGTTCTGTCTGCAAAAGAAAGGTCATGGTTATAGTATTACGCAAAAGGTCAAGGAGATGACAGATTCGCAAGTTTCGATTAGTCCTGGAACTATGTATGGAACCTTGTCAAAGATGGAAAAGGATGGTTTGATTTCCTTTGTTCGAGAAGAGGAGAAGCGTAAAATCTATCAGATTACAGACTTGGGACGTAAGGTCTTGGATATTGAATTGAAACGTATTGAACGGCTCTATAGAAACAGTCGGGAGGAAGTATGATGGAAAAGAAAATTGTTTATCGAATTTTTACAATTGCGGATTATGAGAGGGAGGCTCTATACTTTAGAGAAATGCATGCTAAGGGCTGGAAACTTAGAAAAGTAAGCTACTCTATCTTATTGTTTGCAGTTAAGTATACCTTTGAAAAGTGTCAGCCTGAGCAAGTGTCTTATCAGTTGGATTTTTACCCAATGGAAAAATCAGAGAGATCCTCCTATTTACAACTATTTAAAGACTGTGGCTGGGAGCATATTACAGACTTTAATAGTTTTTCCTATTTTAGAAAAGCGCATTCTGAAATTGAATCGGATGCAGAATTTGAAATCTATAATGACGCTGCTGGGAAGTTAGCTATGGTTAATCGCATTTTAAGACTGCGATTAGTACCTGTTTTGCTTTTGCTAGCCATACATATACCATTCTTACTTAAATTGCTCAATAGAAGTAATGCGTATGGTCTATGGAGTTTTCTTGCGGTCGGGCTAGATGTTTTCTTGTCTTTAATCCTTTTGTTAATAGTTGCCTATATTAGCTGGAAGTTATGGCATAAAAAGAAGGAATTATCAGATTTATGATAGGATAGGTATGCTCAAAATTGGAGGGAAAGTCATGATAAATAAAAAGCAATTTCGGATTTTTACGATTCTTGATGAGGATAAGAAAGAAGAATATTTACATGAGATGCACTTGAAAGGTTGGAGGTATAGAACGAGTCGTTTTGGTTTTTTCTATTTTGACCAATGTCAACCAGACGATGTCATCTACCGTATCTATGATTCTAGATTTCTTAAAAAATATAAGCATGAACTGCAAGATTTTAGAAATAGAGGTTGGGAATTGATAGAAAGAGGTTTTTATTCAATTTTTCGTAAACCGGCTTCTAATATACTTCCAGAGGATCAAGTCTATATGAGTAAGGGGCTCAGATGGGAAGTTATGCGATATAGATTTCGTTCATGTGCAGCTACTTTCTTAGGTGGTCTTGTTGTTTGTATGAGTTTGTTTCGAGAAGAACTGTCGCAATCTTTCTTTGTCATTTTTGCTCTATATGCCTTTATGATTTCTTATTTAATTCATGGCTATTTAAGGCTTAAAAGGGCATACCGAGTAGATAAACAGTAAGGTTCTAGGTCTTTAGACTGATTTTTAGCACTCTTGGCAAAAGAGTGCTAATTTTTTGAGTTTTTGTCTTGACATTCTCTTTTAAGGGTGTATAATAGAATCATAAGTTAGCACTTGAGTGTATCGAGTGCTAATCGATCAGACAGAGAGGAGTGATGAGATGGTTACAGAGCGTCAGCAGGATATTTTAAATCTGATTATTGACATCTTTACCAAAACGCACGAACCTGTCGGATCCAAAGCCTTGCAAGAGTCTATTAACTCTAGCAGTGCAACCATTCGTAATGACATGGCGGCTCTAGAAAAGCAAGGTTTGCTTGAGAAGGCTCATACATCAAGTGGTCGGATGCCAAGTGTTGCTGGTTTTCAGTACTATGTGAAACACTCACTGGATTTTGACCGACTAGCTGAAAATGAGGTATATGAGATTGTCAAAGCCTTTGATCAGGAATTCTTCAAATTGGAGGATATTCTGCAAGAGGCTGCTAACCTGCTGACAGACTTGAGTGGCTGTACGGTAGTAGCACTGGATGTTGAGCCGAGCAGGCAACGTTTGACAGCCTTTGATATCGTTGTTTTGGGGCAACATACAGCCTTGGCGGTATTCACCCTAGACGAGTCTCGAACGGTTACCAGTCAGTTTCTGATTCCAAGGAACTTTTTGCAGGAGGATTTGCTGAAACTGAAGAGCATCATTCAGGAACGTTTCCTCGGCCACACCGTTCTAGATATTCACTACAAGATTCGGACGGAGATTCCGCAGATTATCCAGCGTTACTTTACAACAACGGATAATGTTATCGATCTCTTTGAACATATCTTTAAGGAAATGTTCAACGAAAACATTGTGGTGGCGGGCAAGGTCAATCTCTTGAATTTTGCCAATCTAGCAGCCTATCAATTCTTTGACCAACCGCAAAAGGTGGCTCTGGAGATTCGTGAGGGGCTGCATGAAGATCAGATGCAAAACGTTCGTGTTGCAGACAGTCAAGAGTCCTGTCTAGCTGACCTAGCGGTGATTAGTAGCAAGTTTCTCATTCCTTATCGGGGAGTTGGAATTCTGGCAATTATCGGTCCGGTCAATCTGGATTACCAACAGCTAATCAACCAAGTCAATGTGGTCAACCGTGTTTTGACCATGAAGTTGACAGATTTTTACCGCTACCTCAGCAGTAATCATTACGAAGTACATTAAGATTGAAATCATTAAAGGAGGCGAAAATGGCCCAAGATATAAAAAATGAAGAAGTCCAAGAAGAGGAAGTTGTGGAAACGGTAGAAGAAACAACTCCTGAGAAGTCTGAGTTGGACTTGGCAAATGAACGTGCAGATGAGTTCGAAAACAAATACCTTCGCGCTCATGCAGAAATGCAAAATATCCAACGCCGTGCCAATGAAGAGCGTCAAAACTTGCAACGTTACCGTAGCCAGGACTTGGCAAAAGCAATTCTCCCTTCTTTGGATAACCTAGAGCGTGCACTCGCAGTTGAAGGTTTGACAGATGATGTGAAGAAGGGCTTGGAAATGGTGCAAGAAAGCTTGATTCACGCTTTGAAAGAAGAAGGAATCGAAGAAATCGCAGCTGACGGCGAATTTGACCATAACTATCATATGGCCATCCAAACTCTCCCAGCAGACGATGAACACCCAGCAGATACCATCGCCCAAGTTTTCCAAAAAGGCTACAAACTCCATGACCGCATCCTAAGACCGGCAATGGTGGTTGTGTATAGCTAAGGAGGAAAGATATGTTAGATATTTTTGAAAAAAATAAGAAACAGAATGACGAATATCGTAAAACTGCACAACGTTATTATCAAGGTAAGAATATCTGTGATGAATGCACGGGTATTGTGAATGTCTCTGTGTTTATGGATGATTCTCCTAATAGTGATGATGAATGGTTATTTTGTCCTCATTGCGGGCACAATGCATACATTAGAACAAGAGGAATTGCCAAAGCAGAGAAAGGGTAAATTCTCTTGTCCGAAACGACAATAAACTATGAAAGAAAGGTAAAACATGTTTGACTTTGCAATAGTGAGCGAAGCGAACTAAAGACGATACTCTTCGCCGTGGCGCTATTTGCGCAAACTTTGAGACCATAGGCTCAAAGTTTAGTCAAAGAGATTGACGAAGTCAAGCTCTGACGGCGCCGCCACCTAAGAAGAGTATCAAAAAGAAAAAAGAAGATAAATTTAAGGAGAAAAACACATGTCTAAAATTATCGGTATTGACTTAGGTACAACAAACTCAGCAGTAGCAGTTCTTGAAGGAACTGAATCAAAAATCATCGCAAACCCAGAAGGAAACCGCACAACTCCATCTGTAGTCTCATTCAAAAACGGTGAAATCATCGTTGGTGATGCTGCAAAACGTCAAGCAGTTACAAATCCAGATACAGTTATCTCTATCAAATCTAAAATGGGAACTTCTGAAAAAGTTTCTGCTAACGGAAAAGAATACACTCCACAAGAAATCTCAGCTATGATTCTTCAATACTTGAAAGGTTATGCTGAAGACTACCTTGGTGAAAAAGTAACCAAAGCAGTTATCACAGTTCCTGCTTACTTCAACGACGCTCAACGTCAAGCCACAAAAGACGCTGGTAAAATCGCTGGTCTTGAAGTAGAACGTATCGTCAACGAACCAACAGCAGCAGCTCTTGCTTATGGTTTGGACAAGACTGATAAAGAAGAAAAAATCTTGGTATTCGACCTTGGTGGTGGTACATTCGACGTCTCTATCCTTGAATTGGGTGACGGTGTCTTTGACGTATTGTCAACTGCAGGGGATAACAAACTTGGTGGTGACGACTTTGACCAAAAAATCATCGACCACTTGGTAGCAGAATTCAAGAAAGAAAACGGCATTGACTTGTCTACTGACAAGATGGCAATGCAACGTTTGAAAGATGCAGCTGAAAAAGCGAAGAAAGACCTTTCTGGTGTAACTTCAACACAAATCAGCTTGCCATTTATCACTGCAGGTGAGGCTGGACCTCTTCACTTGGAAATGACTTTGACTCGTGCGAAATTTGATGATTTGACTCGTGACCTTGTAGAACGTACAAAAGTTCCAGTTCGTCAAGCCCTTTCAGATGCAGGTTTGAGCTTGTCAGAAATCGATGAAGTTATCCTTGTTGGTGGGTCAACTCGTATCCCAGCCGTTGTAGAAGCTGTTAAAGCTGAAACTGGTAAAGAACCAAACAAATCAGTAAACCCTGACGAAGTAGTTGCTATGGGTGCTGCCATCCAAGGTGGTGTGATTACTGGTGATGTCAAAGACGTTGTCCTTCTTGACGTAACACCATTGTCACTTGGTATCGAAACAATGGGTGGTGTCTTCACAAAACTCATCGACCGTAACACAACAATTCCAACATCTAAATCTCAAGTCTTCTCAACTGCGGCAGACAACCAACCAGCCGTTGATATCCACGTTCTTCAAGGTGAACGCCCGATGGCAGCAGATAACAAGACTCTTGGACGTTTCCAATTGACAGACATCCCAGCTGCACCTCGTGGAATTCCTCAAATCGAAGTAACATTTGACATCGACAAGAACGGTATCGTGTCTGTTAAAGCTAAAGACCTTGGAACTCAAAAAGAACAAACTATTGTGATCCAATCAAACTCAGGTTTGACTGATGAAGAAATCGACCGCATGATGAAAGATGCAGAAGCAAACGCTGAAGCAGATAAGAAACGTAAAGAAGAAGTAGACCTTCGTAACGAAGTAGACCAAGCTATCTTTGCGACTGAAAAGACAATCAAAGAAACTGAAGGCAAAGGCTTCGATGCAGAACGTGATGCTGCCCAAGCTGCCCTTGATGACCTTAAGAAAGCGCAAGAAGATAACAACTTGGACGAAATGAAAGCAAAACTTGAAGCATTGAATGAAAAAGCTCAAGGACTTGCTGTTAAACTCTACGAACAAGCCGCAGCAGCTCAACAAGCTCAAGCAGGAGCAGAAGGTGCACAAGCAACAGGAAACGCAGGCGATGACGTCGTGGACGGAGAGTTTACTGAAAAATAAGATGCAAAGCCCGTTAAAACCTCACAGTGAAAATAGGAAATCTGACGCAGAAACTTTAGTTTCTAGAAAGATTTATCTTTTTCACCAAGAGGTTAGGGCGTGCTCAATTTAGCATTACTAGTTTGATTTTTAAAACTCGAACGTCGTAATGATAAGAAGAAATCCAGAGGTTGCAACCCAGCCTCTGTTTTTCGATAAAAAGGGCATAAACCTGATTTATTTGGGGTTTGTCTCATCAATATGAAATACAGGAATTGAACCCGGACTAAATCGAGGTTTCGTTCCGCAACAATAACAGAAAGGAACAAAGGTGTTCAGGGAATTGAACACGGGTTCCCAAATTTCTTACTCAATATAAAAGAAAGGAATTGAACCCGACCTAAATTCTCGGAAAAAAGATAAATCTGCCTAGGAGCATCGCTTCAGCGTCAGATTTCCTATTTTTCAGTCGAATTTTACGGTCTTGGTATCTTGTATGAACAATACTGAATTTTATGATCGTCTGGGGGTGTCAAAAAACGCTTCGGCAGACGAAATCAAAAAGGCTTATCGTAAGCTTTCGAAAAAATACCACCCAGATATCAACAAGGAGCCTGGTGCTGAGGAAAAATACAAGGAAGTTCAGGAAGCCTATGAGACTTTGAGTGACGACCAAAAACGTGCTGCCTATGACCAATACGGTGCTGCTGGAGCCAACGGTGGTTTTGGTGGAGCTGGTGGTTTCGGCGGTTTCGATGGGGCAGGAGGCTTCGGTGGTTTTGAAGGTATCTTCTCAAGTTTCTTCGGTGGAGGCGGTGCTTCACGCAATCCAAATGCTCCTCGTCAAGGGGATGATCTCCAGTATCGTGTGAACTTGACCTTTGAAGAAGCTATTTTTGGAGCTGAAAAAGAAGTTAAATACAACCGTGAAGCTAGCTGTCGTACATGTAATGGCTCTGGTGCTAAGCCAGGAACAAGCCCAGTCACTTGTGGACGCTGTCATGGTGCTGGTGTCATTAACGTCGATACACAGACTCCGCTTGGTATGATGCGTCGCCAAGTAACCTGTGATGTCTGTCATGGTCGCGGAAAAGAAATCAAAGATCCATGTACAACCTGTCACGGAACAGGTCATGAAAAACAAGCCCATAGCGTACATGTGAAAATCCCTGCTGGTGTAGAAACAGGTCAACAAATTCGCCTAGCTGGTCAAGGTGAAGCAGGATTTAACGGTGGACCTTATGGTGACTTGTACGTGGTAGTTTCTGTGGAAGCCAGCGATAAGTTTGAACGTGAAGGGACTACTATCTTCTACAATCTCAACCTCAACTTTGTTCAAGCAGCTCTTGGTGATACAGTAGATATTCCAACTGTTCACGGTGATGTTGAATTGGTTATCCCAGAGGGAACTCAGACTGGTAAGAAATTCCGCCTACGTGGCAAAGGAGCTCCGAGCCTTCGTGGCGGTGCGGTTGGTGACCAATACGTTACTGTCAATGTTGTAACACCGACAGGCTTGAATGACCGCCAAAAAGCAGCCTTGAAAGAATTCGCAGCTGCAGGTGATTTAAAAGTCAATCCAAAGAAAAAAGGCTTCTTTGACCATATTAAAGATGCCTTTGAAGGAGAATAAAGCAAAAAGAGCCGAGTGGCTCTTTTTGTTTATAGATTTTTTAAAACTTTCCTTAAGTAATGACGGACGGTAGCGACCTTCTTCGAAGTTCCATACCTAAACTTTGAACTTAGGTCTCAAAGTTTCAGGTGTTTTCATTACAGCGGAAAGTCTTCGATTTAGTTGTGAAATGGTGAATGAGTTTTCTAAATTATGATATATAGTTGATGGGATATAACTTGTTTACCTTTTAAAAAAGAGCCATTGGGCTCTTTTTACTTATCTTCAGTTTCCTGTGTTTCTTTGATCACAGCTAGTCTAGTCTGAATATCTTTTTCCAAGGCCTTAAACTTGTAGGTGAGGTCTTCTTGGTATTCCTTGATGAGTTCTTTTTGCTGGTCAATGATTTGCAGGCTGTTTTGGATAATATCTACATCGTCCTTGATAGCTTGAACGCGGTCAGTGGTATTCAAGACTTCATCTGTGATGGTTTGGCGATTTTTTGTAACCAGATAACTTCCGGCTGCAGCTCCTGCAAATAGCAGTAGATTGGATAATTTCATAGCAGCTCCTTAGGCGTTTTTGATAGTTTCAGCGACTTGAGCAAGTTTGTCAAAGTCTGGTTCGTGGGCGATAAAATCAATCTTGAGGTCATCGTCCGCACTGTAGCGAGGCACGAGGTGAACATGGGTGTGAAAAACTGTTTGACCTGCGATTTCTTCACAGTTGGCAATGATATTCATACCAGCAGCCTTGGTAGCTTTCATGACTTTTTGGGCTACTTTTGGTACTTGGGCAAAGAGTTGGCTGGCGCTAGTAGCGTCCATTTCCAAGAGATTGCGATAGTGTTCTTTTGGCACGACCAAGGTGTGTCCTGGTGTCACTTGAGAGATATCAAGAAAGGCAAGAACCTGCTCATCTTCATATACTTTTGAAGCAGGAATTTCCCCTGCGATGATTTTACAAAAAATGCAATCTGACATAAAATCTACCTCTACTGTATGGAATTTTGATATAATATAGCTACATTATACCAGATTTGGAGAAAATATGTTAGAAATTAAAAACCTGACAGGTGGCTATGTCCATGTCCCTGTCTTGAAAGATGTGTCTTTTACCGTTGAAAGTGGACAGTTGGTCGGTTTGATTGGTCTCAATGGCGCTGGGAAATCGACCACTATTAATGAAATTATTGGTCTGTTGACACCTTATAGTGGCTCTATCAATATCAATGGCCTGACCCTGCAAGAAGACGCGACTAGCTACCGCAAGCAAATTGGCTACATTCCTGAGACACCTAGCCTGTATGAGGAATTGACCCTCAGAGAGCATATCGAAACGGTTGCCATGGCTTATGGTATTGAGCAGAAAGTGGCTTTTGATCGAGTAGAACCTTTGTTAAAAATGTTCCGTTTGGACCAGAAATTGGACTGGTTCCCTGTTCATTTTTCCAAAGGGATGAAGCAGAAAGTCATGATTATCTGTGCTTTTGTGGTGGATCCGAGTCTTTTCATCGTAGATGAGCCTTTCCTTGGTCTTGATCCGCTAGCTATTGCGGACTTGATTCAGCTTTTGGAAGTGGAAAAGCAAAAGGGCAAATCCATTCTCATGAGTACCCACGTGCTGGATTCGGCGGAGAAGATGTGTGATGCCTTTGTCATTCTCCACAAGGGAGAGGTGCGCGCCAAGGGAAATCTCCTGCAACTACGCGAAGCCTTTGACATGCCTGAGGCTAGTCTGAATGATATTTACTTGGCTCTGACCAAAGAGGAGGAGCTATGAAAGACTTGTTTTTAAAGAGAAAGCAGGCTTTTCGTAAGGAGTGTGTCGGTTATCTGCGCTATGTTCTCAATGATCACTTTGTCTTGTTCCTGCTTGTCCTGCTAGGCTTTCTAGCCTACCAGTACAGTCAACTCTTACAAGATTTTCCTGAAAACCATTGGCCTATCCTTTTGTTTGTAGGAATTACGTCTGTTTTACTGTTGCTTTGGGGAGGAATTGCCACCTATATGGAGGCTCCAGACAAGCTCTTTCTCTTGGTTGGAGAAGAGGAAATCAAGTTTCATATCAAGCGTCAAACTGGCATTTCCCTAGTCTTTTGGCTCTTTGTCCAGACCCTTTTCTTGCTGTTATTTGCGCCCTTATTTTTAGCCATGGGCTATGGCTTGCCTGTTTTTCTGGTCTATGTGCTTTTATTGGGAGTAGGTAAATATTTCCTCTTTCGTCAAAAGGTCAGCAAATTTTTCACGGAAACTGGACTGGACTGGGACTATGTTATTTCTCAAGAAAGCAAGCGCAAGCAAGTCTTGCTTCGTTTCTTTGCCCTCTTTACGCAGGTAAAGGGAATTTCAAACAGCGTCAAGCGTCGTGCCTATCTGGACTTTATCCTAAAGGCTGTTCAGAAGGTTCCTGGGAAGATTTGGCAAAATCTCTATCTGCGTTCTTATCTGCGAAATGGAGATCTCTTTGCCCTCAGTCTCCGTCTTCTCTTGCTTTCCATACTGGCGCAGGTCTTTATCGAGCAGGCTTGGATTGCGACAGCAGTGGTGGTTCTCTTTAACTACCTCTTGCTCTTCCAGTTACTGGCCCTCTATCATGCCTTTGACTACCAGTATTTGACCCAACTCTTTCCACTGGACAAGGGGCAAAAGGAAAAAGGCTTACAGGCTGTAGTCCGAGGATTGACCAGTTTTGTTTTATTTGTGGAATTAGTTATTGGATTGATTACCTTCCAAGAAAAACTAGCCCTTCTAGCCTTACTGGGAGCTGGTTTGGTTTTACTAGTCTTGTATTTACCTTATCAGGTAAAACGTCAGATGCAGGACTAAAACTTGCTTATATGATATTAAAAAAGAAGTTGAGTTCAGTCTGTCTCAACTTCTTTTATTTTCTACAAGATAATGGTTGGTCCGTAGAGACTCAACTTGGTCTTGACTTGGTCAAAGTGGAAGCGGTCATAGGCCCGCCAAGCGGCGCGAGTTGGAGCATCTGGATCAAGAGCGCTGAGTCCCATGAGAAGACTGGAAGTCTGGTAAAATTTTTCCAATTCAATCAAGACTCGATTATCCACTGTCTCAGCCTTTGCTAGAAAGCCAAGAATAGAGTTTAATTGCTCCTGAAAGCGTACGTCGTCAGCGGTTGCCTGTTTGCATGCTTGATAGGCTTTGTTTAAGTCAGTAATCAAAGTCTGAGCTCTTTTGATAGGGTCTGTATCTGTCATGAGAATTCCTCCTTTAATCTTGGTGCCAGTCTTGATTCTAGCAACTGTGTTTTGATACTGTCAGTCTATCACTTTTATCTCCTTTTTCACCATAAGATCTTTAATTGCTCTTGAAATTTCCTGAATGGTACTGTTAAGATTTTATGATAAAATAGTTGTAAGATTATCATGATGTTGTAGAAAAATAATCCTTTTAGGAGCTTTCAAAGACTGTTTAGGATTGGGTGTGCTTGTGCTAGACCTTTTCTGTTATTCTTTTCTTAGGAGGAGAATCCAATGAAACATATGATTATTCAGACACAGAAAACAGTCTATAAAGTAAACGTCGACGATATCTACTATATCCAAATGCATCCAACTAAAGCACATACCGTACAGATTGTTACAGAAGAAGCTAGTTTTAATATGGTTCAAAATTTAAGTAATCTTGAGAACCAATATGGGGAAACCTTGATGAGATGTCATCGAAATTGTTTGGTCAATCTTGATAAAGTAAAATCGATTGATTTTCAAGAAAGAATCCTTTTTCTTGGAGAAGAAGGTCAATACGCTGTCAAGTATTCCAGACGTCGCTATAGAGAAATTCGTCAAAAATGGTTGAAAGAGGGAGAGTAAAAAGATGAGAATATTTGTTTTAGAAGATGATTTTTCCCAACAGACTAGGATTGAAACGACGATTGAGAAACTTTTGAAGGAACATCATATCACTCCCAGCTCTTTTGCGGTCTTTGGTAAGCCAGATCAACTGCTGGCAGAGGTGCATGAGAAGGGGGTCCATCAGCTATTCTTTTTGGACATTGAGATTCGAAATGAGGAGATGAAGGGGCTGGAAGTGGCTAGAAAGATTCGGGATCGGGATCCTTATGCTCTCATCGTCTTTGTGACGACTCACTCAGAGTTTATGCCCCTGTCTTTTCGTTACCAAGTGTCTGCTCTGGACTACATTGATAAGGCCTTGTCAGCAGAGGAGTTTGAATCTCGTATCGAGACAGCCCTCCTTTATGCCAATAGTCAAGATAGTAAAAGTCTGGCGGAAGATTGTTTTTACTTTAAATCAAAATTTGCCCAATTCCAGTATCCTTTTAAAGAGGTTTATTACCTTGAAACATCGGCCAGAGCCCATCGTGTTATTCTCTATACCAAGACAGACAGGCTGGAATTTACGGCGAGTTTAGAGGAGGTTTTTAAGCAGGAACCCCGTCTCTTGCATTGCCACCGCTCTTTTCTCATCAATCCTGCAAATGTGGTGCATTTGGATAAGAAAGAAAAACTCCTTTTCTTTCCCAATGGTGGAAGCTGTCTAATCGCGCGTTATAAGGTCAGGGAAGTGTCTGAGGCTATCAATAACTTACACTAAGCTAGGAGAGTTTATGAATATTGCTTGGATATTATTGCATACACTCATTACTAATGTGCTAGAAATTGTCATTTTCTTTAAGGTGGATGGAATTGGTCTCACTTTTGAGAGGATTTTTAAAGCCTTTCTTTTTAAGATACTGTTGGCCTTTGTTTTTTTAATGATTGGCTATATGGTAGGAGATAGTTTCCTATTTTATTTTATGGAACCCTTGTACGGTATAGGCTTGTCTTTCTTACTGTTAAGAGGGCTTCCTAAAAAACTTCTCTTCTTTTATGGTCTCTTTCCAATGATATTGGTGAATCTCTTTTATAGAGGTCTTTCTTATTTTGTGCTTCCATTTTTGGGACAAGGGCAAGTACATGATGATTACTCTTTGATTTGGTTGTGTATAATAATTTTCAATTTCTTCATTTCTCTAGCCTTTTTGAAATGGTTAGACTATGATTTCACTAACTTGAGAAGGGAGATTCTAGATAAAGCTTTTCAAAAGTCCCTGACTAAAATTAACTGGATAATGGGGGCTTACTATTTGGTGATACAAACTCTATCTTACCTTGAATATGAACAAGGTATTCAATCAACGACTGTTCGCCATCTCATCCTAGTCTTTTACCTGCTCTTTTTTATGGGGATTATCAAGAAATTGGATACCTATTGGAAGGACAAACTCCGTGAGAGACTGGACCAAGAGCAGGTCCTGCGCTATAGAGATATGGAGCGCTATAGTCGACATATAGAGGAACTTTACAAGGAAGTACGGAGCTTTCGCCATGACTACACCAACCTTTTGACCAGTTTACGTCTGGGCATTGAAGAGGAGGATATGGAGCAGATAAAAGAGGTCTACGATTCGGTCTTAAAGGATTCTAGTGAAAAATTGCAGGACAATAAATATGACCTGGGCCGATTAGTGAATATTCGTGATAAAGCCCTCAAAAGTCTCCTAGCAGGAAAGTTTCTAAAAGCCAGAGATAAGAAGATTATCTTTAATGTCGAAGTTCCTGAGGAGATTCAGGTCGAGGGGATGAGCCTGCTTGACTTTCTAACCATTGTGTCTATCCTTTGTGACAATGCTATTGAAGCTAGTGTAGAGGCCAGTCAATCTCATGTTTCAATCGCCTTTTTAAAGAATGGAGCACAGGAGACCTTCATCATCGAAAATTCCATCAAAGAAGAGGGCATCGATATTTCTGAAATCTTCTCCTTTGGAGTTAGTTCTAAAGGGGAGGAGAGAGGAGTTGGTCTCTATACCGTTATGAAGCTTGTGGAAAGTCATCCCAATACCAGTCTCAATACTACCTGCCAAAATCAAGTCTTTCGTCAGGTGCTTACTATGATACCTACAGAATGATGAAAAAATAAGACCGAGAGTTCTTGTTACTCGGTCTTATTTTTTTATAGTTGTATTGGATGATGAAGTCCTTTCGTATTGTTATGCTTAATTATATTAAGGTCGTATAAGAAATCTTCCCACCATCCTCCACCTGTAATTTGGTTGAGTTCGGTAGCTGTTAGTTCTTGAAATGAAGTTAGGTTTTGATTCTTATCCATGTTATGATTCTCCTTTTTGATAAGATAATAAATAGTTATAGAGTGTTATCTGAAAACTAATCAGAATGGGTTAAAATTTTATCTTTGAAATAATCAAAATATGTTTTCTTTGCAGTTACACTAGTGACGCGACCTTGTAAGCCGTATTGGATGAGTTTACTATCCTCATTAGATAGTTTTGCAAGAGCGGTTACTTTAAAGAGATTTCCTTGCTCTGTTCTGGTAGGAGTTTGATCAATTGTCTGAAGTTGACCGATGATGGTAATGCCCGGATTTCCAATCTTCTCCAGTTTTAATCTTACAGTTTGTCCTTTATCTAGTAGAGGTAGATAGTCAGAAGATACGTAGTAAGTGATTAGTACTTCTCTTGTATCTGTGATGACAGGGAATATTTGAGCAATTTCTGTACCAGTTGGAATTCTATTTTTACCTTCAAATTCGCTGTTCAGATGAACGATACCTTTACTTGGAGCGGTTAAGGTATTGTTTTCTAAGCGCTGCGTTGCTTGATCTAGTTGTACTTTTAATTCTGTTAATTGATTCTCCACGGTTAGTTGTTGCTGTGAGGCTGTCTGTAAAAACTGAGTGCGGAGTACTTCAATTTTGGTTGCTAAACTATTATCATAAGTTGCTACACTTCCGATACCAGCTTGCTGGATTTTGAGGCTTGTGATAGATGATTCAAGACCTGCAATACTTTGATTAATTTGAGATAAAAATGGCTCCTCTGCAGTTCCTTGTGTTTGTCCTTGTGAGGCTACAAGATAACGATTCAAAATTGACTGATGTGGATTGCCAGTTGGTAAGCGAGCCCTTTTATTTATGATAGCATCTCTCAGCTCCTGGTATTCTCCAATTTGTTGTTGAACTTTTGTAATTTCTTGTTCGATGGCTGATGAACTGCTATTGGCAAGATTAGCTTGATTTGAAACCTCAGTGTTAGTCTTTGAGATGCCTAGCTCAATATCATGGGATTGTTTAGTAAAATTCATAAAGGTATTATGGTAGCCAAATTCATCCTCGCCAGAAAAAAGATCAGTCGCTTTTTCTAAGCTTTGTTTCAAAATTCCAAGTCCTTCTTTTTGCTTCTCAAGTCTTTGTAGTTGAGTTTCTAAGGCAGTTTTCTGACTTTCTTCCATTGTTTCAGAGTATTTGATGAGTAAGTCCCCTTTTTCAACTACTTGATTTGCCACTAAATGATTAGCAAGGATAGGATTATCACTGGTCGACTGAATAGATGCAATGACACTTGTAGGGGTGATTTCCCCTTGGGAAGTGACAGTAATTTCTTTTGTAGCAACAAGGGAGAAAATCAAGATGAAAGTAAATAATAATGAAAGAGGTATAATTAACACTGTCGCATAGTTATGGTAACGTCTCTGATAAAACTCGACGCTTCTAAAAAGATTAGGATTCATGACATTCTCCTTATTTATTGAATAGATGATGGTAGAAGCCTTGCGCCTGCATTAACTCTTGGTGACTACCAACTTCAATGATTTTCCCCTGGTCAAGAACAATGACACGGTTAGTTCGTTCGGCTATACTGAGACGATGGGCTACAAAGAGAATGGTTTTATCAGTTAGGGACATAAGATTATCTATAACTTTTTTCTCAGTCAAGACATCAAGACCGCTAGTAGCTTCATCTAGTATTAGAACAGGAGCTTTAGTTAAAAGAGCACGAGCGAGAGCGATTCGTTGCTTTTGTCCTCCTGATAGACCAGCTCCATCAGAGAGCTGAGTTTGATAGCCCATAGGCATTCTTTCAATGTCTTGACGGATTTCAGCTAATTCACAAGCTCTTAGAATATCTTCTTGGCTAATCATATGATTACCGCCCAAGGTTAAATTTTCCAAGATAGAGCCATTAAAGATATAGGCTTGTTGGGGTAGGTAATTAATATGACGGCGCAAGACTTTTTTATCAATGTTTTTAATATCCTGATGATTGATGGAAATATGTCCTTTGTAGGGTTCAAAGAAATTGACAATCATTTTGGCTAAAGTTGTTTTACCAGAACCACTGACACCAACTAGGCTAACCTTATCTCCTTGTTTAATCGTGAGATTAATATCTGTTAAGGTATCTCGTCCAAAACCATACTTATAAGAAAGGTCATCAAATGCAATATCGCCCATCAAAAAATGTGAATGAACAGGGTTTTCTTGAACTTGAAATTCAGATTCGACTAGATAGACTTCGTTCAAACGGTTATTAGCGACCTTCGCAGATTGGAGTTTGGTTTGGAGGTTGATAATATTTTCCATAGGAGTTGTAAAGTAAGAAAGAAGTGTGTTAAAGGTAATCAGCTGACCGATAGAAATTTTACTCGACATGACTAATTGAGCGCCAAACCATAGGATAAGGATATTCAGAACTAATTTTGTTCCCTGCTTTAAACTCGTTTGTAAAATAGAATACTTACTGAGCTTAAAGGATTTTTCCAAATAATCTACAAATTCGCTGTCTATATTTTGATAGCGATTTTCTTCACTCGTGAGCGACTTTATAGTTTCAATCCCGTTGATATCTTCGATAATGGCAGAGCTAACCATAGAATTACTTTGCATGACATCATGGTTCATTTTTTCGAAAGGCTTCATAAAAGAAAAGATGATGAACATGTATATAGGAATGGAAATAAGAGAAAGAAGGAAGAGATTAGGGTTTTGTGCCAGTAAGACGCCCCCTACAAGAATCAGAATAGAAACATCCAGAAAAAGAGAAAGAATGGTAGAAGCCAAGGCGTCTATAATAGAGTTAGCATCTGTGAATCGTGAAATGATTTCTCCTGTACGACGTGTCGCAAAGAAAGACATAGGAAGTTCAAAAATATGGCGAATATAGGATAAAATCACATCAATACTTAATCTTTGACTCAGAACAGTTAGGAGATAATCTCTGGAGAAGCTCATGACTTGTTGGAGGATATAGGTGATAACCAGACCAACTGAGATGATTCCTAAAGTTGATTTCATCTGATTTGGGATGTATTCATCCAAGATTCCTTGGAGATAATAAGAACCACCGATATTGATAATAGTAACCAATAAGCTTGAGAGAACAATGTAAGCAATGAGAGATTTTTGTTTGAAAATCAGAGGAAGGAAGCTTAGTAGGCCATTCTTTTTATCTTTATGGGGTTGATAGCTAGGTTTGGGAGCTAGAAAAATAGCTACTCCAGTCCATTCAGAGAAAAAGCGTTCTTTTGACATTTTGGTGATTTTTACAGAAGGGTCAGGATCACCAATAATTAGATAGTCTTTCTTTGTTTGATAGACAACATAGTAATGTTGGAGTTTTCCTTCTTTGTTAACGTGAACGATAAATGGATAGGGGACATCACTCATGTCAAAGAGCGTTTTATCTGCTTGAACAGGTCTTGTTTCAAAGCCCATTTCATCAGCGGCTTTTACAATGCCAAGAGCAGTCGTCCCTTCTTTATTGGTCTTTGCAAGTTCTCTCAAGTGAGCTAGAGAAAAATCTGAACCATAGAATTTAGCAATCGAGGCTAAGGCAGCAACACCGCAGTCTCTAGCATCTATTTGAGGAACAAATGTACGTTTATAAGAAGTCATTGGCAATTCCTTTCATATAGTAGATAGGTATATTATGCCATAAAAATAAGTTCATATTTTATGAAATCTTGAATAGTCATTGAAACTTCCTGAATGGTAAAAAGTTGGGTAGAAAATGAAGAAAATATTGCAACAATAAAACGCAATGTAAAGTTTTTGTGTACTGATATTATGCGTTTTTTCTTATATTCAAGCTTTTTTGTCTAGATTTTTTTAAGTATTTCAGGTGATATGAAATGAAGAATTAGGTGTGTGAAATCCGATTATAGGGAAATAAATGAAGCTACAATTAAGAAATGTAGTCAAGATTAAAGAAATTATCCAGTGGATGATTTCTTCACGAGTATGAAAATTTGAGAACGAGTAAAGCATGATATAGCACTAGATAAATTGAGTGTAAAAGAATATGAGGATCCCTTTAGGGATAGTGGTAAGTAATACTAAAGCCTCTTTAAGAGGCAAGTGACGAGTCAAGAGCAATAAGGCTTGAACAACGTGAAAGCCAGCGTCTTTAGGCGCTGGCTGGTAATTTGGGCTTATAGCCCTGGTTCAAATCACCCGTTAGACGGGTGGTCATGATTGTGGGAAGATTTTCGAAGAATATTAATCAAAATAAAGCAAGCCTTTGCTGGTGCTTGTAAAGAGGTCAAAACCATTCTTGGTAACAACACCGCAGTCTTCGATACGGACACCGACTTTACCAGGGATATAGATACCTGGTTCAACAGAGAAGCACATGCCTTCTTCGATGACCATGTCGTTTCCTTCCATGATAGATGGGAATTCATGGACATCCATACCGATACCGTGACCGAGACGGTGGTTGAAGTATTCACCGTAACCAGCTTTTTCGATGACCTCACGGGCGGCGCGGTCCACTTCATGGGCAGTCACACCCGGCTTGATAAAGTCAAGAGCAGCTTGTTGGGCTTCAAGGGTCAAGTTGTAAATATCTTTCTTGAATTGGTCAGGTTTACCGACAGCGACTGTACGAGTCATATCTGACGCGTAGCCGTTGACGAGGACACCAAGGTCAAAGAGGAGAAGAGCATCATTTTCAACCTTGTTAGCTGCTGGAATACCGTGTGGATTTGCAGCATTATCACCAGTCAAGACCATAGTATCAAAGCTCATTTCATAGCCTTCACGTTTCATAGCAAAGTCGATTTGGGCGATGATATCTGTCTCCGTCTTATCAAGAGAAATATTGTCAAAACCAACCTTAACAGCCTTATCAGCATAGAGACCTGCAACCATCATTTTTTGCACTTCGTCAGCTGATTTGATGAGGCGCATGCGTTGGATACGGGGAGTGAGGTTTTCAAACTCAGCAGTTTCAAAGACTGTTTTCAAGCCATGATATTTGGTCAAGATGAGATTGTCAAACTCAACAGCGACACGTTTGAAGTCGTGCTGTGGAAGAGCATGTTTCATTTTTTGCCATGGGTTTTCAGAGTCCACATAGCCCACAACTGGGAAGGAAACAGTGCTAGTAGCACGCTCAACTTCAAGGGCTGGGACAAAGAGGAGGGGTTCCTGATCCGCTAGGACAAAAAGGAACATTTGGCGTTCATGGGGATCACTGTAAAAGCCAGTGAGGTAATTGATTGTGACGGGGTCAGATACGACAGCGACGTCTAGTTTTTCTGATTCAAGATATGTTACGATTTGTTGTAATTTAGACATATGCTACCTTCTTTCTACCCCTCTATTTTGGCAAAAAAAGAGAGAAAATGCAAGGGAGAAGGGTAAAAGAAAAGGAAAAAAGAACTCCGACAAGATAACAGAGTTCTTTGATATAATTTCCTTTTGTTTAAGAAAAGTCAGCCTTGCTTTTGACGTCGCTGTATTCCTCAGCGATTTCTTGGCTGAGAATGTCTTCATAGGCAGGGAGTTGGATATCCTGACCGTATTTCTTCTTGAGGGCAGTAGTGACTAGGCGATAGGCCAGATTGGCATTACGAGAGAGGATAGGTCCGTGGAAGTAGGAACCAAAGACATTCTTATAATGAACCCCTTCGCCGACCTTTTCTTCGTTGTTTCCATTTCCATAGACAACCTGACCCAGCGGTTTTTGGTCATCAGAAAGGAAGGTACGGCCCTGGTGATTTTCAAATCCATAGTATGTTTCATTGAAATCTTCATTGTGAATCTTGATGTCACCGATAAAGCGGTTATTGGTCTGGTTGAGAGTGTAGTGGCCCATGACCCCTAGCCCTTCGATGCGTTTACCTGAAGCTTCAACATAATATTGACCCAATAGTTGAAAACCACCACAGATGGCTAGAACAACACCATCATTTTGGATGTAGTTGTCAATGCTCTCTTTTTTAGCAGGAAGGTCGCCTGCGATGATGCTTTGTTCAAAGTCTTGACCCCCACCGAAAAAGGCGATGTCGTAGTGGTTTTCATCAAAGTCATCATGGAGAGAAACGATGTCAACTGTCACATAGGCTCCTAGTTTTTCAGCCACATACTTGAGCATAAGGATGTTTCCATTGTCTCCATAGGTATTCATGAGGTTTCCATAGAGGTGGGCGATGTTGAGCTGATAAGGGTAGTTGCCAGCTTTTGAGGAAAGTGAAGTATAAACCATTAGTTCATCTCCTTTCTAACAATTTGACGACTAGCCAGTAGTTCGCGGAATTCCAGCATGGCAGTATAGGTTGCAAGGATATAAGCATGCTTGCAGTCTTGGTTCTCAATGGTTTTGAGAACTTGCTCCAGATTGCTTGTCTCAGTGATTTTATCAGCTGGATATCCTGTCACCCGTAGACGACGTGCGATTTCAGAATGACGAACACCGCCTGCGTTGATTTCAGGAATGTCCATGTCAGTGATTTGTTCAAAGTCAGCATCCCAGATCCAACTAGTGTCAATTCCATCTGCATAGTTGGCATTGAGGAGGACAGATAGGCTGAATGGATAAGGAGCCAGTTTAATCATTTCAATCGCTTGGGTCGCACCAACCGGATTCTTGATGAGGACAAGGGTACATTCCTTGTCACCAATATGGAAGGTTTCCTGACGACCAAAGACTGCACGACTCTTGTCAAATCCTTGTTTGATCCGTTGTGAATCGGCACCGAGGAAGCGGGCAATGGCAACCGCAGCAAGGGCATTGTAGATGTTGTAAAGTCCACCGATTTGGATGCCGTATTCTTGTCCGTCAATGATAAAACGAGAGCGATTGTTGGTCAATTCAACCAAGTCTGTCAGACGGTAGTCCAATTCAGGACGTTTGCAGCCACAATTTTCACAGATATAGGCACCCAAATTGGCATAGGTATTGTGTTCGTATTTGAGGATACCTTGGCAGTCAGGACAGAGGATTCCTTCGGTATTGTAATGAGCTAGTTGGGCTGGTCCTTTTTCCAAGTCAAAACCAAAATACTGTACAGGATTTGGAATAGATGGCTTGTAGAAAAGCGGACTGTCACCATTGAGGAGAACTGTAGCCGTAGGCACCTTACGGATTGCATCCAAAATCATGTTATAAGTCGTGTAAATCTCACCATAGCGGTCCATCTGGTCACGGAAAATATTAGTGATGACAAAAAGGCTAGGATGGATGTAATCACAGATACGAGATAGACTGGCCTCGTCAATTTCGAGGACGGCAATATTTTTTCCAGTTTTAGAGGATTTGGCCGTCAAGAAGG
This sequence comes from uncultured Streptococcus sp., assembly GCA_902482895.1. Classification (GTDB taxonomy): domain Bacteria; phylum Bacillota; class Bacilli; order Lactobacillales; family Streptococcaceae; genus Streptococcus. Next base: position 25,038 of record CABTAV010000002.1, read on the forward strand.
TTGTCGTAATCCCTGTAATCATATTGGCACCGCTTGGATTGGTAAGAACCTGACCATAAATCTCTTTTAAGATGCCGACAGTGAGGGCAGTTGTCAGGGTTTTCCCGTTGGTTCCAGTGACCACGACAATCTCGTAGTTTTTAGCTAGGTTTTGTAAAATATCTTTATCAAAGTGAAGGGCAAGTTTTCCTGGGAGCGTACTTCCACGACCAAGACGGTTCAAGATGAAGTGAGAAGAACGCCCAGCTAGAAGGCCTAAAGTAGTTTTTAATTTCATGTTTCTATTATATCACAAAAGAGGGAAAAGACGGATTTGAGATTTCGCAGAAGTAAAAACAGCCCAAAGAGGGCTGTTCGATACGATTAAATCTCAACTTAAATCGTAAACAAGTCATTCAAGTTCTCAGCCAAGGTTGGGTGAGTGAAGATTTGTTTTGTGAAGTAAGTGTAAGGAATCTTGTTGTCCATAGCAACAGTGATGATGTTGATGATTTCTTGAGATCCTTCTGAGAAGATGCTTGCTCCAAGAATTTCTTTTGTTTCAGTATTGACAACAGCTTTGAAGGCACCACGAAGGTCTCCATTTACATGGCCGCGAGGCATTGCTGCAACTGGAATTTCCTTAACAGCGTATGGAAGTTTCAAATCAGCTGCTTGGCTTTCAGTCAAACCAACTTGTGAAAGTGCAGGTGTGATGAACATAGTGTTTGGTACATTGAGACGGTCTTCAAGAGTGTAGCTACCATCTCCAGCAAGGTAGCTGTAGACAACACGGAAGTCATCAAGTGAAATGTAAGTAAATTGAAGGCCACCGTTGACATCCCCAACTGCAAAGACACCAGGAACGTTTGTTTGACAATGTTTATCTACTTTAATAGCGCCACGTTCAGTAAGTTCAATATCTGTATTTTCAAGTTGAAGTGGTTCTACGTTTGGTTTACGTCCAGTTGCGTAGAGAAGAGCATCGAAACGGTAAGTTTCGTTTTCAGTTACGACAAGGACTTGGTCACCGTCGTTTTTGATTTCCGTAGTACGGATATTTTGAAGCAATTCAATACCGTCTTCTTCCATGTATTGTTTAGCAAGAGTTGCGATGGAAGGTTCTGCACGAGGTAGGAAAGTATCCAAGGCATCTAGTACTGTGACTTTGCTTCCAAGTTTGTTGTAAAGGCCAGCAAATTCAAGACCGATATTTCCGCCACCAAGGACTCCAAGTTTTTCAGGCAATTTGTCCAAGTTTTGAATACCTGTTGAGTCAAAGACATTCTTACTTGTAGCAAGTCCTGGAATTGGCAAGACATTTGAAACAGCACCAGTGTTGATGACGATAGTTTCAGCAGTCAGTTCTTGTTTTTCATCACCAGCTTGGATTTCGATGACTTTATTTGAAAGGAAGTGAGCTTCCGCATCAAAAATATCGACACCTGTACCAGCAACAGTCGCATAGTTTTTACCGTTGAGGCGACCAGTGATAGTGTTTTTAGTAGCAATCACTTCTTCAAAAGACAAGTCTTTCTCAGCAGCAACTAGCAAAGTTTTAGTTGGGATACATCCGATGTTGATACAAGTTCCACCGTACATAGCTTTGCTACGTTCAATGAGGGCAACTTTTTTGCCAGCTGAAGCCAATTTACCAGCTAGTGTTTTACCAGCTTTACCAAATCCGATAACGATTAAATCATAAGTTAACATTTAGAGTTCCTCCTATTCGATTTTCATTCTAGCACAAGAAAAAAACTTTTGCACAATTCTGCTACGCTTTAAAAAAGTTTATGAAATAGTGGAAATTTCATCCTTATTTTCTCTGAAAAATCGTTTACATGAGTTTATCGATGGATTGGGCTATCTTTTGCTCTGTTCTTGTGTTATACTAGATAGGTTGCAAAGAAAACAGTACTTTTCTTTTGTGGAAAAGAAGCAACACGATTTTATATCCAGTATATGAAAATACGTCATAAAAAGAAAAGTATAAACTAAGCCCTATAGGGTGGCTTCGCACCACCTTTAGAAAGAAGAATAACGTGAAATTTAATGAATTAAACTTGTCTGCTGATTTGCTAGCAGAGATTGAAAAAGCTGGTTTTGTAGAAGCCAGTCCGATCCAAGAACAAACTATTCCCTTGGCCCTTGAAGGCAAGGACGTTATCGGTCAAGCTCAGACTGGTACAGGAAAAACTGCAGCCTTTGGCTTGCCTACTCTTGAAAAAATTCGTACAGAAGAAGCGACCATTCAAGCCTTGGTCATCGCTCCAACTCGTGAACTCGCTGTCCAAAGTCAAGAAGAACTCTTCCGCTTTGGTCGTAGTAAGGGAGTCAAAGTCCGTTCAGTATATGGCGGATCAAGTATTGAAAAACAAATTAAGGCTCTTAAATCTGGTGCCCATATCGTGGTGGGAACACCTGGTCGCCTTTTGGACTTGATTAAACGCAAGGCCTTGAAATTACAAGATATTGAAACTCTTATTCTTGACGAAGCGGATGAAATGCTCAACATGGGCTTCCTTGAAGATATCGAAGCTATCATTTCTCGTGTCCCTGAAAACCGTCAAACCTTACTTTTCTCAGCAACTATGCCAGATGCCATCAAACGTATCGGTGTTCAGTTTATGAAAGAACCTGAGCATGTGAAGATTGCGGCTAAGGAATTGACAACAGAATTGGTTGACCAATACTATATCCGAGTTAAAGAGCAAGAAAAATTTGATACCATGACTCGTCTCATGGATGTGGAACAACCAGAACTTGCTATCGTATTTGGTCGTACAAAACGCCGTGTAGATGAATTGACTCGTGGTTTGAAAATCCGTGGCTTCCGTGCAGAAGGAATTCATGGAGACCTAGACCAAAACAAACGTCTTCGTGTCCTTCGTGACTTTAAAAATGGCAATCTTGATGTTTTGGTTGCGACAGACGTTGCAGCACGTGGGTTGGATATTTCAGGTGTGACCCATGTCTATAACTACGATATTCCACAAGATCCTGAAAGTTATGTTCACCGTATCGGTCGTACAGGTCGTGCTGGTAAGTCAGGTCAGTCGATTACTTTCGTATCACCAAATGAAATGGGCTACCTCCAAATCATTGAGAATTTGACTAAGAAACGCATGAAAGGTCTCAAACCTGCAAGTGCAGAAGAAGCCTTCCAAGCAAAAAAACACGTAGCTCTCAAGAAAATCGAACGTGATTTTGCAGATGAGACTATCCGTGCCAACTTTGAGAAATTTGGTAAGGATGCTCGTAAGCTAGCTGCCGAATTTACTCCAGAAGAATTGGCAATGTATATCTTGAGTCTGACTGTTCAAGACCCAGATAGTCTTCCTGAAGTGGAGATTGCACGTGAAAAACCACTGCCATTTAAACCATCAGGTAATGGCTTCGGTGGTAAAGCTAAGGGAGGTCGTCGTGGAGATGACCGTCGTGATAATCGCCGTGGAGACAACCGTCGTGGTGGTCGTCGTGATGATTTCAAAAAAGGAAGTCGTGGCAATGATCGTTTTGATAAGGAAAAACGTTATCGTAAGGATAATAAAAAACCACGCAATACTTCAAGCGAAAAGAAAACAGGCTTTGTTATTCGAAACAAGGGCGATAAATAAGAAAAGCGGTTCAAATGAATCGCTTTTTTATATAAGGAGACCGAATGGAAAAAGAAAGATATATAAAATAGCTATATTATCTTCTTGTAATGTTATGATACACAAAAATAGGGAGTTTGTCAATAGAAAAGAAGCAATTTAATTAAAAATATTCTTGTTTTTTCAAATTGCAATTAAATAAGCAATTTTCAGATAATAATTGAAAATTCAAGCTGTTTATGTTATAATGATAGCGATTAAATTCGAGGTGAAAAATGGCACATTTATTAGAAAAAACTAGAAAAATTACTTCTATCCTGAAGCGCTCAGAGGAGCAGTTGCAGGAAGAACTCCCCTACAATGCGATTACCCGTCAATTGGCAGATATCATTGACTGTAATGCTTGTATTGTTAATAGCAAGGGACGTCTCCTTGGCTATTTTATGCGTTATAAAACCAATACAGATCGCGTGGAGCAATTCTTCCAAACTAAGATTTTCCCGGATGACTATGTACAGGGCGCGAACATGATTTACGATACAGAAGCCAATCTGACAGTTGATCATGATTTGAGTATTTTCCCTGTGGAAAGTCGTGCCGACTTTCCAGATGGTTTGACAACGATTGCACCGATTCATGTGTCAGGGATTCGTTTAGGTTCTTTGATTATTTGGCGCAATGATAAGAAATTCGAAGATGAGGACTTGATCCTTGTTGAGATTGCCAGTACCGTTGTTGGGATTCAGCTTCTCAACTTCCAACGTGAAGAGGATGAGAAAAATATCCGCCGTCGTACTGCTGTTACCATGGCGGTCAATACCCTTTCTTATTCAGAACTCCGTGCTGTATCAGCAATTTTAGGAGAGTTAAATGGAAACGAAGGTCAGTTGACTGCGTCAGTGATTGCAGACCGTATTGGGATTACCCGTTCTGTGATTGTCAATGCCCTTCGTAAACTTGAGTCTGCTGGGATTATTGAAAGTCGCTCACTTGGAATGAAGGGAACCTACCTTAAGGTCTTGATTTCAGATATTTTTGAAGAAGTGAAGAAAAGAGATTACTAATGACTAAGGCTTTAATTTCGATTGATTATACAGAAGATTTTGTGGCTGATAGTGGGAAATTGACAGCAGGTGCTCCAGCTCAGGCGATTTCGGATGCCATCAGCAAGGTAACTCGATTAGCTTTTGAACGAGGAGATTACATCTTCTTTACAATAGATGCTCACGAAGAAAATGATTGTTTCCATCCAGAAAGTAAGTTATTTCCTCCTCACAATTTGATTGGGACTAGTGGACGAAATTTATATGGAGATTTGGGGACCTTTTATCAAGAGCATGGTTCAGACAGTCGTGTCTTTTGGATGGATAAACGCCATTACTCAGCTTTTTCTGGGACTGACCTGGATATCCGTTTGAGAGAGCGTCGGATTTCTACAGTTATCTTAACAGGAGTCTTGACGGATATCTGTGTCCTGCATACAGCTATAGATGCCTATAATCTAGGATATGACATCGAGATTGTTAAACCAGCCGTTGCTTCCATCTGGCCTGAAAATCATCAATTTGCTCTAGGTCATTTCAAAAATACACTCGGGGCTAAGTTAGTAGATGAAAAGCTAAATGAAATTTCTGAGTAATTTGGTTGATGAAATGAAAAAATTTGAAAAAAAGTGTTGACAAGCATCCTAAAAGTTGATATACTAGTAAAGTAATCGACGCGGGGATGGCGGAATTGGCAGACGCGCAGGACTAAGGATCCTGTGACCGCTTTAGGTCGTGAGGGTTCAAGTCCCTCTCTCCGCATAGGATAAGAGTTAGCTTAGGCTAGCTCTTTTTTCATCTAATTAAAGTAGAGCAAAAAAATTTTTGCTCTTTTTTTGTATTTCATAAACATTTCATATTTGGATTTTATAATAGTCTTACAAATATGGAGGTGACAAATGAATCCAATCCAAAGAGCTTGGGCTTATGTCAGCAGAAAACGACTGAGAAGTTTTATTTTATTTCTGATTTTATTGGTCCTATTGGCTGGAATTTCAGCCTGTTTGACTCTGATGAAGTCCAACAAAACAGTTGAAACTAATCTTTACAAATCACTCAATACCTCTTTTTCTGTTAAGAAGATAGAAAATGGTCAGACATTCAAGTTGTCAGACCTAGCATCTGTAAGCAAGATTAAGGGACTGGAAAATGTTTCTCCTGAACTCGAGACGGTCGCAAAACTAAAAGACAAGGAAGCAGTGAGTGGCGAGCAGAGCGTGGAGCGTGATGATTTGTCAGCTGCGGACAAGAACTTGGTTAGCTTAACAGCTCTTGAGGATTCATCCAAGGATGTGACCTTTACCAGCTCGGCTTTCAATCTAAAAGAAGGGCGACACCTTCAAAAAGGGGATGCAAAGAAAATCATCATTCACGAAGTGCTGGCTAAGAAGAATAGTCTTTCGCTTCATGACAAGATTGTCTTAGATGCTGGACAGTCAGAATCTGGAAAAGGGCAAACAGTAGAGTTTGAGATTGTTGGCATCTTTTCTGGTAAAAAACAAGAGGAATTCACAGGCTTGTCTTCTGACTTCAGTGAAAACCAGGTCTTTACAGACTATGAAAGTAGCCAAAGTCTTTTGGGAAATGGTGAATCTCTAGTCAGTGCAGCTCGCTTCTATGTAGAAAATCCTAAGGAAATGGACGGACTCATGAAGCAGGTGGAAAACTTGTCCTTAGAAAATCAAGGTTACCAAGTTGAGAAG
>CABTAV010000003.1:0-29140 GCA_902482895.1 uncultured Streptococcus sp.
ATGGGATTGGTACTTATGGCTAATAACCTCCTAAAATACAATAAGAGAACGACTCAAAATTAAAAAGCTAGAGTCCCGCAATTGGAAATCTCTAGCTTTTTGTGGTTAAGAACTATTTTGTCTCAGGCTCTTTCCTGTTGATTTAGATGCCCCCTACAGGGATTTGGAAAGGACTTTCATATTGAGAGCAATTAAAAATATTGAAATATAAGTGATTTTAGGTATTTTCAATGTCATGATTTAAAAATGGGACAAAAGTGGGGCAAAAACCATACAGATTCTAAACTGTATGGTTCTTTTTTTATCTAACCAAGAAAGGTTAAAACTTATTAAAACAAATGCAATCAACTGTTGAAAACTTTTTAGTCCGTGTAATATAAAAACAAGTAAAAAGTTGAACTATAGGGAATATTGTGTCATAATAGGTAATAGATGAATAATTAATAGATTGGAAATAATGCTTTCTTACCTTAACAAGTTGAATTGGTTATACATTTTTTCGTCGCAATTGTGTCTATCTCTCGAGTTTAGCTAGTTTTTATAAGCTCTGGTTTCTAATCAATATAACAAATTTTAGAAGTGCATAAGACAAGATGGTGACATTACTACAGTCATTTCTAGTCACCATATGTTGCTGGCACAGGCTGTTTGTAGTGTTGGCTATTTACTAGTCAGTTTAATCGGAGTGTTTAATTTTTATTGTTGAAAGGTTTTTATATGGCGAAAATTCTATCTTTAGGTCTGACAGGTAAGAAATTACTTGCTCAGGGGTTCTTGTTTGTTCTGCTAGGTCTCATCTTGATGGTCACGGGGACTTGGTTGCCAGTAACAGTTATTCGCCTGGTTCTGTTTTTAGCTTGGATAGCAACGGTCGTAGATTTGCTATTAAGAGTTTTCAAAAAAAGCCAGTCAACGGATACCTTGGGAGTTGCACTGGTTAAATTGTTAGTGCTGGGATATTTGCTAGGTTCTAATCTTGCGACTGATATACCGATTTATGTTCTGGCTCTTGTGATTGGAGTTTATCAGATTTTTCATGCTAGTATTAACCTTGTCACCTATGTTCTCTACCGCAAAAACAAAATTCGACCTCGTTTTCGTCTCTTACTAGATGGACTCGTACTAGTTTTTCTTGGTGGGACTAGTCTTTTGTCCTCTACAGGAAATTCTGTCTTTCAACTCTTTGTTTTAGGGGCTTATTTTTTCCTTTATGGTCTGTCCAATATCCGTGACGGTTTCTTATTTGAAGGGGAAATTGGGAAAAACCATCTCAAACGTCGCATTAGAATTAGCTTACCTATTGTCCTAGCCGCTCTCATCCCTGCAAGAACTTTAGCAAAAATTAACAAATTTATGCTGGAAAATGCTGATGAGGAAGAAGATATCCATCTTGGAATAGTGAAGTCTGGTAAGACAGCAGAGCTAGAAATTTTTGTTCATACAGCTGAGACCTCCCTGTTTTCAGCTATTGGTCATGTGGATATCTGCTATCAAGGCCGTGTTATTTCTTATGGCAACTATGATCCGTCTTCTGAGACCTTATTTGGCATGGTAGGAGATGGTGTCTTATATTTCTGTGATCGTGACAAGTACATTGACCTATGTAAACGTGAGAGTCAAAAAACGCTTTTTGGTTATGGGATAGATTTGACGCCTGAAATGGAAAAAGCAGTTCAGAAAAAGTTGGCTGAATTGAAACAACTGACGATTCCATGGGAGCCAAGTGCAGATAAAATCATGACAGGTGATGGTAAGGAAGACTACACCTACGCTTATAAAATCAGACATGAGACAGATGGGGAACTTTATAAATTTATCAAATCTAAGTTTAAATCCTACTTTGTCTTATCTACAAACTGTGTGCTCTTGGCTGATACCATAGTCGGTCAGGCTGGCACCGATATCCTCTCACCCAAAGGATTTATCGCTCCAGGAACTTACCAAGCCTACCTTAATCGAGAGTTTGAAAAACCAAATAGTATAGTCGTATCTAAACATGTTTATTAAGGAGAATTTATGAACTTAGTAAAAAAATACACCCCGTTAATACTTTTTATAGGGCTGGTTGCTCTTGTAATTCTGAATGCATCGAGCTTTATATCAGGAGCAATCTCTCTCTTTGATGTAATATCAACCTTGATTTATGGTGCTGTTATTGCTTTTGTGCTTAATGTTTCTATGAAAAAAATTGAACAGTACTTAGTTAAATTGAAGGTAAAGGCAGAGTTGCGTCGTCCGATTGCCATGGTACTTGTTTTCCTAGCTCTTATCTTAATCGTGATTGCTCTTTTGGTTTTGGTGCTGCCAACCCTAGCCCAGACTATTAGTCAGCTGGGAACAGTCCTTTCAACAGTCCTTACTCAACTTGGGAAATTGCTAGGCAGCTCGGAATTTGTAACCAAAGACATGTTGTCAACTATCGTATCAGGCATACAGGGACAATCTAGTTCTATTAGCCAAGCTTTGATAGGTTTTTTATCAGGTCTGACTAGTAATATCGGCAATATTTTTTCAAGTTTGATGAATGCCTTTTTGATTATAGTCTTCACCTTTTTATTTTTATCCAGTAAGGAACATTTGGCAGCGATGACGAGTCGACTTCTAAAAGTTTTTCTTCCAGAGAAGGTGGTGATAAAGTTGACTTACATTGGACAAGTAGCACTAGAGACTTATGACCAATTTTTGATGAGTCAGCTGATTGAAGCAGTTATCATAGGAGTTATGATAGCGGTTGGTTACAGCGTGTTTGGGATACCCTATGGAGTAATGACAGGTATCTTTGCAGGAGTGCTATCGTTCATTCCTTATGTAGGGCCTATGATTGCTTGTGTTGTGGGAGCGATTTTTATCTTCACAGTGAGTCCTACTCAAGCCTTACTTTCTCTTCTTCTATATCAAGTTATACAGCTGATTGAAGGAAACCTTATTTATCCAAAAGTTGTAGGTCAGTCTATTGGTTTACCAGCTATTTTCACGCTTGCGGCTGCTAGTATCGGAGGGAATCTTTTCGGACTACTTGGAATGATATTCTTTACCCCCGTATTTGCTGTTATCTATCGACTGGTTAAAGAATTTGTCGTTGCAAAGGAAAATCAGGTAGATTAAGAAAAACTAAATTTAATAAGATATACTGAGAAGAGAGTGAGAGATTCTCTTCTCTTTTATTTTTAAATACTTTTCTACAAAAAGCTATTAGACGTTAAAAAAAGCCTTGGTTTCAAGGCTTATTTCTGTTGATTTAGATGTGCCCCCTGCAGGGCTCGAACCTGCGCCCCATAGCTTAAGAGTCTACTGCTCTACCAACTGAGCTAAGGAGGCAACAGAAAAAGCTGAGAATGTAACTTCCCAGCTATTTTAATATGCCCAAAATGGCAGCTAGATTATTTACGAAAGGCATCAAGGATATAGGTGAAACCAACAATTAAAAATGCAAAGGCAACGACATAAACGACAAAGACACTTGTAGCTACTGGATTGAACAAAATCACTAGACCTAGTAAAAATGCAAGCAACGCTATCCACATGATATGGTTGCCAATAATAGGGAAAATCAATCCCAGACGATTGCCTTTAAAGAAAGCTATAATGGCTTCTACAATTAACCAAATTCCTAAAATAGTTGGAATGACAACTGGCAGCGTCACAAAGCCATAGGCAACGAGGTAAAGAGCTAAGAGAAGATTAACAATCCCTTGGAAAAGATGAGCTGGTGAGCGAAGCTCTTTTGGTACAGAGAAATAGCCTAAAATAGCTGCTATAGAAGAAACCAGTAAACCAAATGCAATCCACCAGCTGTAAGCAACAAGATTAGCTACTGGGTTTGTAAATAGGAAAAGTCCTAAAAGGACAAAAACAACTCCTGCAAGGAATAGCAGTAAACGATTAGAAAATTTCATTTCAATACCCCCTATATAGTATAGTTTGATAATAAAAATATTATACACCTTTTTAGAGGAAATGTCAATAAACAAAATGGAAAATTTGGAAGTTTCAGTCTGATTTATGAAAAGAAAATCAGTTTTTATTATTTTGAAAATAAAAAGAGAAGATAAAATTTGTCTTCTCTACATGAAAATATTGTATGGCATCAAAGCAAAAGTAACTGGCTTTACACTATTTGTTAAGATGTAATTTGGTTCAAAAAGAAAAGATAGATTTAAAAGTGGGGCAAATGATGAGGCAAATCAGTTATAGATAAGCAAAAAAGCCTTGGTTATCAAGGCTTTTCCTGTTGTATTTAGATGCCCCCTACAGGGATCGAACCTGTGACCCACGGATTAAGAGTCCGCTGCTCTGCCAGCTGAGCTAAGGAGGCAAAGAAAAAAGCTGTATTGGTGCCGAAACTTCACGGTTTGTATTGAACCCGCGCAATTAAGCAGGTGGGCAACTCGCTCTAACTGAAGCTGTTTCCGTGTGAGACGGCCTACATGCTGTTAGAAGACTTTTGTTTCCCTAATAATACAAAAAATAGTCGGTCAACACTTAAGTGTGAAGTCGTACACCACAGCGTTTCTATGTTTATATAATACCACTTTTTCAAAAAAAATCAAGAGGAAAGTGCAATTTTTTGAAAAGGATTTCAGATTTTTCGCAAACGGTCGATAGCTTCCTTTCTTTGAGCCAAAGCCCGTTCATATTTACCAGTATCTTCTGCTTGGAAATAGTGATGATTACGAATTTTTTCTGGCAGATAGTCTTGCTTGACCCAATTTCCAGGATAGTTGTGTGGATAGAGATAGTCTTGGGCATTCCCCAGTTCCTTGCTTCCACTGTAGTGCCCATCACGCAGGTGTCGCGGAATAGGCAAGTGCCCTGATGTTTTGAGGTCGGCAAGAGCCTTATTCATAGCTACATAGGCTGAGTTGGATTTTGGAGAAAGGGCCAAATCAATCACGACATTGGCAATGAGAATGCGGGCTTCTGGGAAACCAATCCTTTGTGCAGCATCCAGAGCAGTCACGGTGTGAATCTGAGCTTCAGGATTGGCCAAACCGATATCTTCATAAGCGATAACAGTCAAACGACGAGCGAGACTTGGCAAATCACCAGCCTCAATCAAGCGGGCAGCATAGTGAAGACTAGCATCCACATCTGAGCCACGGATAGACTTTTGCAGGGCTGAGAGAACATCATAGTGGCCATCTCCGTCCTTATCCATGGTAATGTAGCTCCGCTGCAGGCTATTTTCCATGATGTCTAGGGTGATATGGCGAATGCCCTTGTCATTCTCAGGGGTAGAAAGAACTGCCAAATCCAGTGAGTTGAAGGCAGAGCGAAGGTCTCCGTTTGTAGAGGTAGCAATGAAATCCAGCGCATCTTCATCTAGTTCTACTGGAAAATCAAAACCACGTTCAGGGTTACTTAGAGCTATCTGAAGAGCCTCCTTGACGTCTTGGTTAGACAGAGGTTCCAACTCAAAAATTTGAACACGGCTACGAATGGCAGGAGTGACAGAGAAGAAAGGATTTTCAGTCGTAGCGCCAATCATGATGACCAGACCACTTTCCAAGAGAGGCAAGAGGAAGTCTTGCTTGGTTTTGTCAAGACGATGAATCTCGTCTAGTAATAGGACGAGACCACCAGAGAATTTAGCCTCTTCCGCAATTTCTTGCAATCGCTTTTTACTATCAACTGTCGCATTGAAAGTTCGAAAGGCATACTTAGTAGTCCCAGCGATGGCTGAGGCAATGCTGGTCTTGCCTATTCCCGGAGGTCCATAGAGAATCATGGAGGACAGACGGTTGGCCTCCACCATGCGACGAATGATTTTTCCTTGTCCGACCAGATGTTCCTGACCGATGACCTGATCGATGGTTTTAGGGCGCATGCGAAGTGCGAGATTGTCTGGCATAGCAGTCCTTTCTAACGTGGATTTTCTGATGTATATGTGGTAAGATGGTAGTATCTATTTTAGCATATTTCCGAGCAATCGGGGCGATTAAAGAGTCGCATAGAAAGAGGACAAAATGGCAACATACGGATTTTTAGATGTTTTAGAGGAAGAGTTGGAGAAGAATTTTCCTTTTGACTTTGAGATTAGTTGGGACAAGCGCAATCATGCGGTTGAAGTGAGTTTTCTATTAGAGGCACAAAATGCTGCAGGGGTGGAGATGCTAGATGAAGACGGAGAGGTTTCGTCAGATGATATCCTTTTTGAAGAAGCGGTACTTTTTTACAATCCTGCCAAGTCAACAGTTAATGCAGAAGACTATCTTACAGTCATCCCTTACCTGCCTAAAAAGGGATTTTCCCGTGAATTTTTAGCTTATTTTGCCCTTTTCCTCAAAGATACTGCTGAGGTTGGGCTGGATGCGCTTATGGACTTTTTGGAAGACCCAGAAGCAGAAGAATTTGTCATGGAATGGAACCAAGAAGTCTTTGAAGAAGGAAAAGTAGGTTTGGAAGAGGGAGAGTTTTATCCTTATCCGAGGTATTAGGAGTCTAGCATGGAAATAGAACTTACTGATTTCCAAGGTTGCAAGATTGCCTTGTTTTGTGGGGATAAGATTCTGACTATCTTACGCGATGATAAGGCAAGTATTCCCTGGCCCAATATGTGGGAGTTGCCGGGTGGTGGCCGTGAAGGGGACGAAAGCCCATTTGAATGTGCGGCGCGTGAAGTTTATGAAGAACTGGGGATTCATCTGACTGAGGATTGTATGCTTTGGAGTAGGGTTTATCCAAGTGTGCTCTATGAAGGTCGGTACTCTGTCTTTATGGTTGGTCAGCTAAGACAAGAACAATTTGACAATATTACCTTTGGAGATGAAGGACAGGACTACAAACTGATGAGTATTGAGGAGTTTCTTAGCTCAGATAAGGTTGTACCCCAGTTGCAAGAGAGATTAAAAGATTATTTTAAAGTAAGTGATTAGAAAGGATGGTTCGGTTAAATTTTAAACTGAACCCGCCCTAAACACTGTGCCAAACAGATAAACTTCTCCTAGACACAAGTGTCTTCAGAGAATTTCCTATTTTGGCTTTGTGTTTTACGGGCTTGGTATCTTAAATATGGAAACATGGCAAGAGTTAAAAGTTACAGTGAAGCGTGAGGGGGAGGAATTGGTTTCCAATCTCTTGATTGAGCTGGGAGCTCAAGGTGTTGCGATTGAAGACAGCATGGACTATGTGGGAAATGTTGACCGCTTTGGCGAGATTTTCCCAGAGGTTGAGCAGCAAGAAGAAATCGTAGTGACAGCCTATTACCCTGATACGGTTGATGTAGCAACAGTTGAGGCAGATTTGCAGGCTCGCTTATCAGAATTAACGGATTTTATGGATTTGGGTGAGGTCAAAATGGGGACTACTGCCTTGGCTGAGGAAGACTGGGCAGACAACTGGAAGAAATATTATGAACCCGCTCGCATCACTCATGATTTGACTATCGTGCCGTCGTGGACAGACTATGAGGCGACTGCGGGAGAAAAGATTATCAAGCTGGATCCAGGTATGGCTTTTGGTACGGGGACCCATCCAACCACTAAGATGAGCCTTTTTGCCTTGGAGCAGGTTCTTCGTGGTGGGGAAACAGTGCTAGATGTGGGGACTGGTTCAGGAGTTCTCTCTATTGCCAGCTCGCTGCTTGGTGCCAAGGAAATCTTTGCCTACGACCTAGATGATGTAGCAGTTCGAGTTGCTAAGGAAAATATTGAGCTAAATCCTGGTATGGAAAATATCCATGTTGCTGCTGGAGACTTGCTTAAGGGAGTTGAGATTGAGGCGGATGTGATTGTAGCTAATATCTTGGCGGATATCCTCGTTCATCTGACGGATGATGCTTATCGATTGGTCAAGGATGAAGGCTACCTCATCATGAGTGGGATTATCAAGGACAAGTGGGACATGGTGCGCAAGTCGGCTGAGTCAGCTGGATTTTTCCTCGAAACTCACATGGTTCAAGGGGAATGGAATGCCTGTGTTTTCAAGAAGACCAAGGATATTTCAGGTGTGATTGGAGGCTAGTATGCAGCAGTATTTTGTCAAAGGCAGTGCAATCTCTCCTGTCACCATCGAGGACAAGGAGACCAGCAAGCATATGTTTCAGGTCATGCGCTTGAAAGAAGATGATGAGGTTACTTTGGTCTTTGATGATGGAATTAAGCGCTTGGCGCGCGTGATGGATGTGGAAGCCCGTCAGTTTGAGTTGGTTGAAGAGTTAGCTGACAATGTGGAACTACCAGTCCAAGTGACCATCGCATCTGGATTTCCCAAGGGGGACAAGCTGGAGTTTATCACTCAAAAAGTAACCGAACTGGGTGCCAGCCAGATTTGGGCCTTCCCTGCCGATTGGTCTGTTGCTAAGTGGGATGGCAAGAAGTTGGGTAAAAAGGTTGAGAAACTGGAAAAAATTGCCCTTGGAGCAGCAGAACAAAGTAAACGTAATATTGTTCCAAGTATTCAGCTTTTTGAAAGGAAAGCAGACTTTCTAGCCCAACTTGACCAGTTTGACCGCGTCGTAGTGGCATATGAAGAGTCGGCCAAAGAAGGAGAAGCCGCTGCACTCTTACAGGCAGTCACTGGTCTTGAAAAAGGAGACAAATTGCTCTTTATCTTTGGTCCAGAAGGTGGCTTGTCACCTGCAGAAATTGAGAGTTTTGAAGCTAAAGGAGCGGTATTGGCAGGACTTGGCCCTCGCATTTTGCGAGCAGAAACAGCACCGCTTTACGCTTTATCAGCCCTTAGTGTTTTATTAGAATTAGAGAAATAAGAGGAAGAAAATGGAACAAAAACATCGTTCAGAATTTCCAGAGAAGGAACTTTGGGATTTAACAGCCCTATACCAAGACCGTGAGGATTTCTTGCGTGCAATCGAGAAGGCTCGTGAAGACATCAACCAGTTTAGTCGTAATTACAAGGGGAATCTTCATACTTTTGAGGATTTTGAAAAGGCTTTTGCGGAACTGGAGCAAATCTACATTCAGATGAGCCATATTGGTAACTATGGCTTTATGCCTCAGACGACAGACTATAGCAATGACGAATTTGCCAACATTGCCCAAGCTGGGATGGAATTTGAAACAGATGCTAGCGTAGTCTTGACCTTCTTTGACGATGCCTTGGTGGAAGCTGATGAGGAAGTCTTGGATCGTTTGGGTGAATTACCTCATTTGACGGCGGCTATTCGTCAGGCAAAAATCAAAAAAGCCCACTATCTAGGGGCTGATGTGGAGAAGGCCTTGACCAATCTCGGTGAAGTTTTCTACAGTCCACAGGACATTTACACTAAGATGCGAGCTGGGGATTTTGAAATGGCCGACTTTGAAGTCAATGGCAAGACCTACAAAAACAGCTTTGTGACCTATGAGAATTTCTACCAAAACCACGAGGATGCTGAGGTTCGTGAGAAATCTTTCCGTTCCTTCTCAGAAGGTCTTCGTAAGCACCAAAATACGGCTGCAGCAGCCTATCTAGCTCAGGTTAAGTCTGAAAAACTATTGGCAGATATGAAGGGTTACGACTCCGTCTTTGATTATCTTCTGGCTGAACAAGAAGTGGACCGTGCTATGTTTGATCGTCAGATTGACCTCATCATGAAGGAGTTTGCGCCCGTTGCTCAGAGATACCTCAAGCATGTTGCCAAGGTAAATGGTCTTGAAAAGATGACCTTTGCAGACTGGAAATTGGATTTGGATAGTGCCCTCAATCCTCAAGTGACCATTGACGACGCCTATGATTTGGTCATGAAGTCGGTAGAACCTTTGGGACAAGAATATTGTCAGGAAGTTGCTCGCTATCAAGAAGAGCGCTGGGTGGACTTTGCTGCCAATAGTGGCAAGGATTCTGGAGGTTATGCGGCGGATCCATATCGCGTACACCCTTATGTCCTCATGAGCTGGACAGGTCGTTTGAGTGATGTCTATACCTTGATTCATGAGATTGGGCATTCTGGTCAGTTTATCTTTTCTGACAACCACCAAAGCTATTTCAACGCCCACATGTCTACCTACTATGTCGAAGCGCCATCAACTTTCAATGAATTGCTTCTCAGTGATTACTTGGAACACCAATCTGAGGACCCACGTCAAAAACGCTTCGCTCTTGCTCACCGCTTGACAGATACCTACTTCCATAACCTTATTACCCACCTTTTGGAAGCAGCCTTTCAACGCAAGATTTACACACTGATTGAAGAAGGGGAAACCTTTGGAGCAAGCAAACTCAACAGTATTATGAAGGAAGTTTTGACAGATTTTTGGGGCGATGCCATTGAAATCGATGATGATGCAGCTTTGACTTGGATGCGCCAAGCTCACTATTATATGGGCTTGTATAGTTACACTTACTCTGCTGGACTTGTGATTTCGACTGCTGGTTACCTCCATCTTAAAAACTCAGAAACTGGAGCTGAAGACTGGCTCAATCTCCTTAAGTCAGGTGGTAGCAAGACACCGCTTGAGTCAGCCATGATTATCGGAGCAGATATCTCTACAGATAAACCACTCCGTGATACCATCCAATTCTTGTCTGACACAGTTGATCAGATTATCGCCTACAGTGCCCAGTTGGGAGAGTAAGGGGATAGAGAGGTTGTTCTAGAGTGATGTTTATGGGCTTGTTAAGCGTCATTCTATTTGGATTAGTTGTAGCTATTTTCAAAAATGCTGTTGAAGGTCGTGATGTTAAATTTGAACTTGCTGTAGACCTGGTATTGATAGTTATTTACTTCATTTTCTATCAGATTGTATTTAATTGAGAATTCAATATTAAGTCATTTAAGGACGGCTTTTTGAACAGTTGTTAGAAATGTAGAGGTATTGACCATGTATCAAGAGTTACTTAGAAAAATAGCAGAAGAAAAACCAAGTTATCATGAGGAAGAAATCCAATGGTTGCTTAATCATTTGGGAGATTCTTCTCCAGAAATTCGCGATGACCTTGTTTTTACAAGCTTTGCTAGAGGGATTCAGGAAGAGCTATTTACACACGAACAATTTTATTTCATTGCTGAGGAAATTTTATCTGATGGAGGGTTAGATAAAGAGATTGATAAGGTAGGCTTGTCAACCCTTGAACGTTCTTTTAGGGCGCTTATTTATGCAAATCTCTTGTCTGCTGATGCCAACCAGCAATCGATTTTCTATCAGAGATTAAAAGTAGAAATTCGTAATGTCCTTTTAAATCAAGGCTTGCACTATCTTTCAAAAGAAAAGGATACAACGGGTTTTTCAAGTCAGTATGGTTGGGTTCATGCTTTTGCACATGGAGCCGATTTACTGACAGAGGTAGTTTGTCATCCAGACTTTCCTAAAAACAGAGTTCATGAAGTATTTGATATACTTGGCCAACTATTTAAAAGAGTTTCGATTCGCTTTACAGATGATGAGGATTGGCGTTTAGCAAGAGTGATCTATGAACCTATTTTACAAGGGAAGTTGGAGCAAGAGCAAGTAGCTTCTTGGATAAAAACTGTTGACTTTCCGATAGAAGAAAGGGAAGATTTTTATAAATTTTCCAACTTCAGATCTTGTCTGTTGGAAGTCTATGTCCAACTTGACCAGAGAAATAGTTTACAAGATGACTTGAAAGAAGCTATCCAGTCTTTTCAATACTAGGGATAAGCTAATATTACTTATTGAAAGAGTTTCTATTGTACCCTCCTAACTAATAATGAAAACTAATAAAAGAGGTTGAATCATTTTCCAACCTCTTTTTGTCTATCTTAATGGAATTGCATACCACCATCAACGATAATGGTTTGTCCTGTAATGTAGTTTGAATCTGGTCCTGCAAGGAAGCTGACAGCTGCAGCCACATCTTCTGGTTCAGATAGACGTTTTAGAGTAATATCTTTTGCAAATGTCTGCATACCCCACTCGTCATCTTTTCCTGCATTTTTACCAACTTCATGAGCGATGTCGTACATCATTGGTGTTTTCACAATACCTGGTGCGTAGGCGTTAACAGTGATGCCTGAGTCTGCTAAATCACGTGCTAATGTTTGCGTAATTCCACGAACAGCAAATTTGGTTCCACCATAAACAGTTAGATTTGGGTTACCGACTACACCGGCTTGAGAGGTTGCGTTGATAATTTTACCTCCGTGGCCAAGTGCTTTAAATTGCGCTTGTGCAGCTTGTGAACCCCAAATGACACCACCAACGTTGATACCGAAAGTGCGTGTAAATTGTTCCTCAGTAATTGTATCAAGAGGAGTAGTTGGAGCAACACCAGCGTTATTTACGACAACATTCAAATCACCAAAATGGTCAACAACTTTTTGAAATGCTTGTGCAACTTCGGCCTGTTTCGAAACATCGGCCACGACAGCAAAGGCATTTTCGGCTGATAATTCGGCAACAGCTTTTTCAGCTGTTTCGGGATTGTAGTCTAAGACTCCTACCTTAAAGCCATCTTGAACCAATCGTTTTGCGATTGCAAAACCGATTCCTTGACCTGCACCTGTGACAATAGCAACTTTAGACATATGATTCCTCCTTGGTATCCACGATACCATTCAAACGTTCATAAAAGAACAGCAAAGTTGTAAAAATTAGTTCAAATTAGGGAATAAATAAATTATTAGAACTATATTGACATTATATACCTTTAGAAAAAATGTTTCAAATAAACACTACCGTTTTTATAGAATTTTATCCTGAAAATTTCCAATCAATTTTCTTGAAACCCTTTCCCTCTTTTGATAGACTAGTATCTAGTTTTTGAAAAAAGGAGAAAGAAAATGAAAAAATTTGTCGCTGAGTTAATCGGTACGTTCATGCTTGTGTTCGTTGGGACTGGAGCTGTTGTTTTTGGAAATGGTCTTGAAGGTCTTGGTCACCTAGGGATCGCCTTTGCCTTTGGTCTGGCAATAGTGGTTGCAGCTTACTCAATCGGAACTGTTTCAGGTGCACACTTGAACCCAGCTGTTTCTATCGCTATGTTTGTTAACAAACGTTTGTCATCAAAAGACCTTGTCAACTACATCCTTGGTCAGGTTGTTGGAGCTTTCCTTGCGTCAGCTGCGGTATTCTTCCTCTTGGCTAACTCAGGTATGTCAACTGCTAGTCTTGGTGAAAATGCTTTGGCAAACGGTATCACTGTCTTTGGTGGATTCTTGTTTGAAGTTATTGCAACCTTCTTGTTTGTTTTGGTTATCATGACAGTGACTTCAGAAAGCAAGGGAAATGGCGCGATTGCTGGTTTGGTAATCGGTTTGTCATTGATGGCTATGATTCTTGTTGGATTGAACATCACTGGACTTTCAGTAAACCCAGCTCGTAGCTTGGCACCGGCTGTCTTGGTAGGTGGCGCAGCCCTTCGACAAGTTTGGATTTTCATCCTTGCACCAATCGCTGGTGGAGTTCTTGCAGCCCTCGTTGCAAAAAAATTCCTAGGAACAGAAGAATAATTGAAACTCAAAAAGCCTTGCCCCTCGTTTTGAGGAACAGGGCTTTTTCGTATCTGTTTATATTCAATGAAAATCAAAGAGCAAACTAGGAAACTAGCCGCAGGCTATACTTGAGTACAGCAAAGCGATGTTGACGCGGTTTAAAGAGTATTAACGGTTGTCAATTTTCTCTGGATAAAGGTCGTGTTGGAAGAGGCGTTGTTCTGCCAAGCCTTCATACTTAGTTCCAGGTTTACCGTAGTTGTAGTAGGGGTCAATTGAGATGCCACCGCGAGGTGTAAATTTTCCCCAGACTTCCAAATAGCGAGGGTCTAGCAAGTTGACCAAGTCTTTCCCGATGGTATTGATACAGTTTTCGTGGAAATCTCCGTGGTTTCGGTAGCTAAAGAGGTAGAGTTTGAGGGATTTTGACTCGACACAGAGCTTATCAGGGATGTAGGAAATATAGATAGTTGCAAAGTCTGGCTGAGCGGTAATAGGGCAAAGGGAGGTAAATTCAGGGCAGTTAAATTTGATGAAATAGTCATTTTCCACATGACGATTGTCAAAGGATTCGAGGACTTCTGGTTGATACTCGAAAATGTAGTTGGTTTCTTTGTTGCCTAGTAGGCTGAGGTTTTTCATTTTTTCTTGTTGTGACATGATTTTTTCTTTCTAATTTTAAACACCGCGTTGGTTATCGTAGAGGAGGGTATGGAGTTGAGGAAGGACGCGGACATTACCCCAGCTATCGTCGGCAGCGATGCGTTCCCAAAGTTCTTTGAGACTGTCCAGTTGGTCTTGGACAATATTACCCGTAGCCTTGGGCTCAGGATTTCCAGCCGATAAGAAGAGGACATCTGGTTGGTAGCGCTCTTGTATGCCTCTGGCAAAGGACAAATCTGCATCGTCAAAGATAGGGATTTTAAAGGTGACCTTGTCTGGATCCAGTTGGGAAACGATAAAGTCCAAGGTCTCAAAGTTGACTTCCATCTTGGATGAAGGAGGTTTGGGACTCAGAGTGACCTGGTCGATGTCTTTCAACCAATTTTGCCAGCGAGAGCCTTGGGTCTCAACAGCTAGAGTGACACCACGTTCCTTGAGTTTGGTTACTAGCTCAGCCATGTTGGCTGCTAGGATAGCAGGATTTCCCCCAGACAGGGTTACATAGTCGTAGCTCCCCAATTTATCCAAGGCAGCAATGACCTCGTCAGCTGTCATGCGAGTTGGTTTTTCAGAGCCATCCCATGTAAAGGCAGAATCGCACCAGTCGCAGTGGTAGTCGCAACCAGCAGTGCGGACAAACATGGTTTTCTGCCCGATAGCACGACCTTCACCTTGAAAAGTTGGGCCGAAAATTTCCAGAACTGGTAGTTTAAGGACACGTTCCCTAGTCATCTAACCACTCCCGTCTAAACTCCGCAAAGGCAGTCGGAGTCTCATAGAGGCGAACGTATTCCAAACGGAGACCGCGCTCGTCTGGCAACTCTTGGTTCATGGTTTGGAAAATCCAGTAAACCATATTTTCAGCAGTCGTATTCATATAGGGCAGGGTCTCATTGAGATAGCGATGGTCCAAGTGGGGCTCTAAGTAGTTCTTGTAGATAGCTTTGATGTCACCAAAATCGTAGGTCATGCCACGTTCATCTAAAAATCCACTGACAGCAATCTGTAGATGATAGGTGTGGCCGTGCAGGGATTTGCATTTTCCCTCGTAGTGAAAAAGGTGATGGGCAGCGTCAAAGGTAAATTCTTTTGATACCAAGGTTCTGTGAGGGTTGTAGACAAGAGGCTCCCCAGTTTCCTGTTTGATTTCTTTGGGTGCAAAAAACATTAGGCCTCTCCTTTCTGTGAGAGATAAACATCTAGACCATGCTGACGTAGGTGGCAGGCTGGGCAATCTCCACAGCCACTTCCGATAATCCCATTGTAGCAGGTTAGAGTTTTTTCACGAACATAGTCAAAGGCACCGAGTTGGTCAGCCAATTCCCAAGTTTCAGCCTTGTCTAGCCACATGAGAGGTGTTTGGATAACGAAGTCGTAATCCATGGCAAGGTTGAGAGTAACATTGAGGGATTTGACAAAGACATCACGGCAGTCAGGGTAGCCTGAGAAGTCTGTTTCACAGACACCTGTCACGATGTCTTTAATGCCTCGTTGCTTGGCAAGAACTGCCGCAAAGGATAGAAAGAGGTGGTTGCGACCATCAACAAAGGTATTGGGAACCTCTCCATCTTTTTGCTCAATTTCCAGATCAGAGGTCAGGGCATTTTCAGTGATTTGTCCCAGCAGGGACATATCTAGGATATGATGACGAATACCCTGTTCCTTAGCGATTTCTTTAGCAACTTGAATTTCGAGATGGTGGCGTTGACCGTAGGCAAAGGTAACGGCTTCGACTGTTTCATAGTGTTTTTTAGCCCAAAAGAGGCAGGTTGTGGAATCTTGACCGCCGCTAAAGACGACCAAGGCTGATTGACGTTTCATAGTACTCCTTCCAAAATAAGAAATGCTCAGAGCACGCAAAAAGCTCCCTTGAGGGAGCTAAAAAATACCAAGTAGAGGTTTTTTTTAGCGATGGCATGTCCCAAACATCGTAATATTCTACATACAGTCTAGCATATTTTTTGAAAAATGGCAAAAGGCAAGAAAAAAGAGACCAAAGAAAGTACTTGGTCTCTAGTGTGATTAGCTCAATTCAGCAACGATGGCCTTGATTTGTTCTGCTGTGTGAACACCAGCAACTTGTTTTACAACTTGGCCGTCTTTTTTGAAGAGAAGAGTTGGGATAGACATGATTCCAAAAGCACGAGCTGTGTTTGGATTTTCATCAACGTCCATTTTAACGATTTTCAAGACATCTTCTGAAAGTTCTTCAGACAATTTGTCCAAGATTGGACCTTGCATACGACATGGACCACACCAAGTTGCCCAAAAGTCTACCAAGACCAAACCGTCTTTTGTTTCTTGTTCGAATGTTGCATCTGTAATTGCTTTTGCCATTGTATTTCTCCTTTTTTAGTTATATTGGCTTAAATCTTGTTTCATGAGATAGAAGAAGACATCTCCATAAGTCCCATGGTAGTCCAAATCATGACCGTTGTAAGTTAATTTTTGGACAGGGTAGTAGTCTGCGACGCCGATAAGGCAAGCTTGTTGTGAACGATCAAAGTCGTCATAAGATTCGAAAGTCACAGTTCTTTCGTTCTTGCTGGCATCTAGATAGGTAATTTCAATCATTTTTAAAACTCCTTTGTTTAATGATGATTTTATTTTACTCCTTGTAAAAGAGAATGTCAAGAAAAATGATTGCGCACGCAACTTTTTTCTAAAATCATCTTAAATCAAGAAATCCAAACCAGTTTCCAAGCTTTCTTCGACAGCCTTCTGTAGAGAGGCTAGTGTCTTTTGCCCATCACTTGTCAGGCAGATAAAGCTAGAGCGTCTATCTTGATCACAACACCTGCGACTAAGTAGACCGCAATTTTTGGCTTCCAAGCGAGCCACCATCCGAGAAACAGCGCTAGGGCTCAGATGAAGTTTATCAGGCAAATCAATCTGTCGTAGAGATTTTTCTTGGGCCAAGTCCAGATAGTAGAGTAGGTAAAACTCTTTCAAGGTCAGACTTTGGTCACTCTGCTGGGCAATGGTCTCTTCTAAGAGACCTTCAATTTCTTTCTGACGACGATTGAAGTCAAACCATTTTTCCAAGTAGGTCATAGTATCTCCTTTCTTTTTAAAGTTATAACATAGAAGAATGTCCATTCACGAACAGTCTCTGCATCACAAGATGATTGCGCATGCAATGATTATACTACTTTTCAAGAAGGCTGGCAAGAAGGACGCTGAAATCTTTTATCCTAAATTAGGCCTGTTTTCACTAGTCTGTAATTGCCTGTATCCCCTTTCCTCTCTAATTTTCATCAACTCTTGTGCATTTCCTTGAAATTTTCTGAAAAAAGAGTAAACTGGTATGCAAGAAGTCTATTTTGTGGAGTTTAGGATGAAATTATATGTTCAATTAATGATTCTCTTTGTGATTTCTCTAATCGGAGAGGGAATCTCCAGTTTCTTTCATTTGCCTATCCCAGGCAGTATTATCGGCTTGATTATTCTCTTTCTAGCCCTACAATTCAAGTGGCTGAGAACCAGACATGTCAATATGGTGGGGAATTTCTTGCTGGCCAATATGACCATTCTCTTTTTGCCACCAGCAGTGGGAATCATGGAGAAGTTTGATGTGATTGCTCCCTATCTCTTGCCCATTGTTTTGATTGTCTTTTTTGCGGCTGTCATCAATATTATCCTCATAGCCTTGGTAGTTCAGTTCATCAAGAGACGGTTTGAGGGAGATTATGAGAAAGGAGATGCCAAATGAGTGAATTTGTTTCCAATCCCCTGTTTGGGCTTGCCCTGTCTATCCTAGCTTATCTTGTAGGAATGCTGATTTACAGACGTTTTCCCCATCCTTTGACAACGCCCTTGCTTTTGTCAGCTATTTTCATTATCATCTTTCTAAAGGTGACGGGTATTTCTTACCAAGATTACTACCAAGGTGGGGTTTATCTGAACAACTTGATTGTCCCATCGACTGTTGCTCTAGGGATTCCCCTTTATAAGAGTTTTCACTTGATGAAGCACCATGCTCGGAGTATTCTCTTTGGTAGTTTGTTAGCAGTAATTGTCAATACCTCTTTCACAGCCCTTGTGGCAAAAATCTTTGGAATGGACTTTTTCCTAGCCATTTCTCTCTTTCCTAAGTCAGTAACAACCGCCATGGCAGTGGGAATCACAGAAAAATTGCAAGGTCTGACGACCGTGACCTTGGTGGTTGTAGTGGCAACTGGGATTTTAACCAGTGTCATCGGCCCAACCCTTTTGAAGTGGTTGAAAATTGACGACCCAGTAGCTGTTGGTCTTTCTCTTGGAGGAACAGGCCACGCAGTTGGAACGGGAACAGCCTTCCGATACGGCTCTGTAGCAGGAGCCATGGGTGGCTTGGCTATCGGTGTCACCGGTATTCTCTATGTCTTTGTCAGCCCCATTGTAGCCAGTTTGATATTGAGTTAAAAAGAGGCTGGGACAAAAAGATTTTGATTTTAGGAATTCTTTATTATAAAATTTTAAAATCGATAGATTAGATAAAAAAGCGAACAAAACAGAATTCTAAGTTTCAGATAACTCGTTTTGTTCGCTTTTTATATTTAAGGTTAGACTTTTGTCCCAGCCTCTTTTGATACCGAAAGTTCTATAATGAAGTTAGAAGATTAGAGAAATTTGCCAACATACTTGATAAAATAAAACCTCAAAATACCACTAATTTATGAAGTGAATTTGAATCAAGCTGGTTATTAGCTTTAGGGGTTATTCAAAGTTTAAGAAGAATTCTAATGATAGGATAAATTAAACAGTATCTAATTCCTTCAAATAATTTTCTATCTTCATCAACATTAAAGGATTGTTATAAATCTTACATAACTCTCTTGCTTCTATATAATAATTTTTGACTTGTTCTTTGTCTAGAAATTTGGCTCCAGCATTTCCTACAAGAATAAGTAGAGGAGCCAGTTGGTAGCTTGTCTGTCTTTGTTTACAGAGTTCAATCGTCTCAAGAGCTTCTTGGATGGCTTCGTTATATTTTTCCTTTGATACTAGGTAGTGAGCGTAGTTGTAACGAACTCTGATGTAACCAAATAAAAACTCCTGATGCTCAAAATTTTTTGTCTGATATAACTCCATCAAATGAGAGTAGTTTGCCTCATATTCTTGTTCACGACCCACTAAGGAATAGAAATTAGATAGAGTATTCAACGCCTTTAAATAAATCAGAGTATTTGAAGAGACTTTTAATAATATATTTTCCAATGAAGAAATTGCCTCACACTTACTGTCATATTGATAGAAGTCAATAATAGCTTTAATCCATTCAAGGTAAGTTCGGTCTTCTAGTGTTAGAAAGGTGCTTCGCTCAATCTCTATTCTATAAATATATTCCAAATCGTCATAATTTCTGTCATCTAATAGTCGAGCAGATAATTGCTTGAAATTAGAGAGGTTAGATTTAATTTCAATTTGTTCATTAAAAAAATAATCTAATGGTACTTCAAGTCGTTGTGAGAGTTTGAACAAAAGGTCTGCGGAGGGAATGAAATGCCCTCTCTCAATTTTACTAATCTGGCTTTGTTCACAAATTCCTTCTGCAAGAGTTTGTTGGGAGAGACCTAACTCTTTTCTCTTTACTCTGAATTTCTCAGCGAGTGTATTCATAAAAGATAATAATCCTTCCTATTTGCTTAATTTCATTATAAAATTTTTAGTTCAAAATAGCAAGTTAAAGGAATAAAAAATTCTTTATGGTAATAATAAGAAAAAAAAGTTCAAAATACAATAAAAACAATTGGCTAATTAAAATATATATGTTAGAATAAAAATAAGGAAACAGAAAGGGGTTTCAGTGCAAGAGAAAAAAACGCGGAATTAAAAAATTAGCTATATTAGCATTACTAGGTGTTTTTACGTTTAGTAATACAATTCCTTACCAACAGTTTATTCAGAAAAATAAACAATTGGAGATTCGAGTGCAATCACAAAAGAAGTCCAATTGTCTTGATGTTGGGAAGGCAGATTAGTAAGTTTATCCTAATAATTAAGACTTTCATGTTTTTTTGCAGTTAAGAAATTTTAGTAATGCCAGACGTGTCTAATACCTAGAATACGATTAGGAACGAAAATAACTGACCAGTATTTTATATTTATTAGTGTTATTAACTATGTTCTAGTTTCTTTGCTGTTGTTACTGGAATTAAAAAAACTTAATGTGCCAAATAAAGTTAATATTTTATTGGCGAGTCTTATTTTTTTAGGGAATAGCTTAACGATTTTATACATGATGTTATAATTTAGATGAGGTGTTAACATGAGAGCCAGATCAATAGTTAATATAAAAAATTTAACCAAGCAGTATGGGGATTTTCAATTGCAAGTCCGTAACTTAGAGATTCCAGAAGGTAAGGTTATTGGACTGATTGGTGAAAACGGAGCTGGTAAATCTACTTTACTGAATCTGATTTTAAATCAACTACAGATTGAGAAGGATAGTATAAGGGTTTTTGAACAAACTTATTCAGAGCATGAGCAAGATATTAAATCGAAACTAGGGGTTGTCTTAGAGCAAAACTTTTTTCCAGTTTCATTTTCGGTGGAGCAAGTTGAAAGAATGATGAGCATGATTTATCCTAGTTGGGATAAAAAGTTATTTTACACTTTTATTCAAAAGTTTAACTTACCATCTCAAAAACAGATGAAAGAATTTTCCAGAGGAATGGTGGTGAAACTTAATTTTGCGTCTGCACTCGCTCATCGCCCGAGACTATTAATTGCAGATGAGGCCACAAGTGGCTTGGATCCTATTGTTAGGCGAGAGATCTTATCTATTTTAGAAGAGTATGTTAAAAAAGAGAATATGACCGTAATCTTATCTTCACATATTTTGAGTGACTTAGAACAGGCGGCAGATTATTTTATTTTTATCCATAATGGGGAGATTCTTCTAGAGGGAGACAGAGAAAATTTACTGAACCGATTTATGATTAAAACAGAAATAAAGAACAATATGGATCAAGTAGACATTTATTATAAATTAGAAGAGGGTGATAGTGTTCGATATTTAGTAGTTGTATCTGACAAGAGTAAAGACGAGAGTAATTATGCAACGCTTTGGGAAATTTTATTGTTTTTAGTCAAAGGAGAACGAATAAATGAAAGGACTACTATATAAAGATGCGCAACTTATTTTAAATAAAGTAAAGATAATCAATAGAATATTTATTGCCTTAGCCTTATTCTTAATTACAATCTTTGCAAGAGAATCGGGGACAATTTTTTTACTAATAGTGTTACCAATAAGTTTAGCTTCTCTTCCCACAACTTTAGTTGTATCAGATAGTGAGAATGGTTGGAATCAATTTGTAGGAGTTTTTCCAATTTCAAAATCTAAGATAATTTTAGCGCGGTATCTCTCTTGTATTTCTTTTATTCTTTTGGTAAGTTCTATAGTATTGAGTTTAAGTCTTGCTACCCATGTCATGTTTAATCAATACAGTCTCAATCTACATTTAATTATGGCATTGATTGGAGTAATCTTTGGAATCATGTATGTAGCCTTATTGCTTCCTTCCGTATATGCCTTTGGTGCTTTTGGAAATACGATTGTCAATATACTGGTACTATCGTTAGTTATGGGATTAGTGTATGGTCTTCAGAAAACGACTTTCGGCATGATTTTCATTAACTGGATTAGTTCAGCTAATCATTTCCTTCTAGTTATAAGTATCATAATTTTGGTCAGTATCATGATTGGGGTTTCTTTTATACTTTCAACTAAAATCTATTGTAAAATATTTATGAAGTAAAGGAGCAGTGCTATGAATAATAAGAAAATATGTCGTCTAATATCTATATGTTTAGCAATCTTTTCAGCTGTTCTTGCAGTCGTTTTATTTGCATGGGGAGAAAGAGGGCAAGTTTTTATAGCTATGGTACCTCTCTTTTTATCAAAGTTCGTAGATAATATTGGAAAAAATAAATGACGAATGACTGTGCTTGGTAGGTAAAATGAAGTTGGTGTTTTGAGGCTGGGCAAAAACTCAATTAGAGGAGAAAATAAAGCAAATTTTCTAACAATAAAACGCATAATATCAAAGATTTTTAACACTTGATATTATGCGTTTTCTGATTTTAAAGACTTTTTGTCCTATGAGTATGTTATATATCTAGGTAAAAATTATTTAAAAACTATTGCAAATTAACCTTGTTTTTCAAAATATAGTAGGTTCCGAGGTAAAAGATAGCTATGAATATGAGTTCTTCAACAATGCCTACGCTTGCTCCCATATAGAAATTATCATTGAATCCTGCAAGTGAATTAATATAGAAGTTAGTACTGGTATTGAAGAAAACTTCAATAAATCCAATGACGATTTGGATACCGATGTAGGCTGCAACAGCGAGTGCTGTACGGTATTCATTGAAAAGTTGTCCGATGGAAATAGCCAAGTAGATGCAGAGGATTCCTGAGATGGTATTTAGTAGGAAGGATACCCCCATAAGAGAGAGTTGAGGAAGGAATGTTCCTACAAGTGGAATCAACTCAGAATTTGATATCCATTCTGGAACCGTTATGGTAACAATAATAAAAGCGCTTAGAACTAGTACAGTGGAGCTAAGGATAGACCAAATGAAGGCTCCAACTAATTTGGCTGTGATGATATGGTGTTCAGAAACTGGCAAGGTCAAGGTCAGATAGCCTTGTCGGTCATAGACACTACCTTTGAATCGTTTAATAATCAAGAAAATGGTTGAAATCCCAAGTGTAATCATCAATCCACCAAAGACGAGAGCCAGAAAGAAAAGTAAGACAGGTTGGCTATCTTTGAAAGATACATAATTATAGTAGTGTACTTGCATTCCTATGAGAACGGAAAGAACTAGCGCGGCAGCGTAAAGGGCTAAATACCACTTGTTAACATTTTTAAATTCGTAGCGAACTAAATTCCAAAACATAATAATCTCCTTTGCTTAGGCCTTAAATTCCTGACGGAAGAGTTGGTCAATGGATTCACCTGACTCATAGCGAATATCGTCTACATTACCTTGACGAACGACTTTTCCATCTTTGAGGAAGATAATTTCATCCAAGATTGGCTCGATATCAGAAATCAAGTGGGTAGAAATCAAAACGGTAGAAGTTGGGGAGTAGTTGTTGATAATGGTATTGAGGATATACTCACGGGCTGCTGGGTCCACCCCACCAATGGGTTCGTCTAAAACGTAGAGACGAGCATCACGGCTCATAACTAAAATTAGTTGGACCTTTTCCTTGTTCCCTTTTGATAGTTTCTTGAGACGACTATTTTCATCAATGCCCAGATCTGCAAGCAGATGATGGGCGCGTTCAAGATTGAAATCTTTATAGAAGGTCTTAAAGTAGGTTAGGGCTTCTTTGACCTTCATTTGCTCATTGAGATAGGTCGTATCCGGCAAATAAGCTACGATAGCCTTGGTTGCTGGGCTTGGGTCCATATCGTTGATAAGGACACGTCCTTGATCTGGTTGCAAGAGACCATTGATTAGTTTAATCAAGGTTGTTTTTCCTGAGCCATTTGGGCCGAGGAGACCAACAATTTTTCCAGCTGGGATGTCAAGAGAAACATTTTCAAGGGCTGGGGTTGCTCCATAAGATTTGGATACATTTTCAAATGCTAGTAATGACATAGGCTTAAACTCCTTTAATATAATCGCCGACTACGCCTGGTAGTTCTTCTTTTTCATAGCCAAAATGGGTCATGGAGGAAACGAAGTGTTCCAATTCTTCTTCTGATAATTGTTTGCGTGACTGGGCGATTAGCTCCTTATCCTCAGTCACAAACCGTCCAGTTGTGCGCTTGCTGTGGACAAATCCTTCTCGTTCGAGGTCTGACAAGGCCCTTTGGATGGTGTTAGGATTGACACCAGCCTCGCTAGCTAACTCTCTCACGGTTGGAAGTTGTTGATTGGGTTCCAGTGTATGGGAAACAATCTGAAGCTTGATTTTCTCCATAATCTGTAAATAAATGGGTTTTTTATTGTCAAATGTCCAGGACATCTTGGTCTCCTTTCTTTTATCCTTTTGTCTTAATTAAATAATACAACAAAACAAAAAACTTGTCAAGCAAAAAGAAGAATTGTTTTGGGAATCGCTTAAAAAATGGTATAATGAAAAGAAAACGATAAGGAGGGAAAGGATGCGTTGTCCAAAATGTGGGGCTACCAAGTCAAGTGTTATTGATAGTCGCCAAGCAGAAGAAGGGAACACCATTCGTAGAAGACGTGAGTGCGATGAATGCCAGCACCGCTTTACAACCTACGAACGGGTAGAAGAAAGAACCTTAGTGGTTGTTAAAAAAGATGGCACACGGGAACAATTCTCCAGAGATAAAATCTTTAATGGGATTATCCGCTCAGCCCAGAAACGTCCTGTGTCAAGTGATGAAATCAACATGGTAGTCAATCGTATCGAACAGAAACTCCGTGGTCGAAATGAAAATGAAATTCAAAGTGAGGACATTGGTTCACTCGTCATGGAGGAGTTGGCTGAATTGGACGAGATTACTTATGTACGTTTTGCCAGTGTCTATCGTAGTTTTAAGGATGTTAGTGAGTTAGAGAGTCTGCTCCAACAAATCACTCAGTCCTCTAAAAAGAAAAAGGAAAGATAAATGAAGCCAATTGACCGTTTTTCTTATCTAAAGAATAATCGGGTGTCGCAAGATACCTCATCTCTGGTACAGTGCTACCTCCCGATTATCGGTCAGGAGGCACTGAGCCTTTATCTTTATACAATCAATTTTTGGGATAATGGTAGAAAGGAATACCTCTTTTCAAGTATTCTTAACCATCTTAACTTTGGGATGGATAGACTGATAAAATCCCTGAAAATCCTATCTGCTTTCAATCTCTTGACCCTCTATCAAAAAGGGGATACCTATCAGCTAGCCCTTCATGCTCCTCTATCTAGTCAAGACTTCTTGGGGCATCCTGTTTATCGCAGACTCTTGGAGAAGAAGATTGGCGATGTAGCTGTGGAGGATTTGAAGGTTGAGAGTGCTGAGGGAGAAGAAATACCTGTCTCACTCAACCAAGTCTTTCCAGACTTGGCAGAACTGGGAAGTCAAGAAGACCTTGGTCTCAAGAAGAAAGTGGCCAATGATTTTGACTTGGACCATTTTCGTCAGCTTATGGCTCGAGATGGGCTTCGCTTTGCGGATGAGCAGTCCGACGTCTTAAACCTCTTTGCCATTGCTGAGGAGAAGAAATGGACTTGGTTTGAAACTTATCAATTGGCCAAGTCAACAGCTGTCTCTCAAGTTATTTCAACCAAACGCATGCGTGAAAAAATTGCTCAAAAACCTGTTTCCTCTGACTTTAGTCCTAAGGAAACGACCATTATAAAAGAAGCCAAAAGTAAAACTGCCCTGCAGTTCTTGGCAGAAATCAAGCAAACACGTAAGGCAAGTATTACCCAAACAGAAAGAGAACTCTTGCAACAGATGGCAGGCTTGGGCTTGCTGGACGAAGTCATCAATATCATTCTCTTATTGACCTTTAATAAGGTGGATTCGGCAAATATCAATGAGAAATATGCCATGAAGGTAGCCAATGACTACGCCTATCAAAAGATACATTCAGCAGAAGAGGCAGTTCTTCGCATTCGTGAGCGAGGGCAGAAGAGCCAGGCTCAAAAGACTAGTAAAACCGGTCCTGCTAAGTCCAATGTACCCAAGTGGAGCAATCCAGATTATAAGAATGAAACCAGCGAGGAAACTCGTCTGGAACTAGAACGTAAGAAACAAGAACTATTAGCTCGATTAGAAAAAGGAGGAGATTAGATGGAAAGTGTCGGAGACGTACTCAAACGTCAACCTAGCCGTTTTCATTATCAAGATTTGGTCCAGAAAATCATGAAGGACCCTGATGTTGCGGCCTTTATCCAGCAGGAATCCCTTACTCCAGAGGAATTAAATCGCAGTATCTCCAAGTTTAATCAGTACATTACCGAGCGCGACAAGTTTCTCCGTGGGGATATGGATTATATTGCCAAAGGCTACAAGCCGATTTTGGTTATGAATCATGGCTATGCGGATGTTTCTTACGAAGAAACTCCTGAACTAATCGCGGCGGAAAAAGAAGCGGCTATTAAGAATCGTCTCAAGTTAATCAATCTGCCAGCTAGTCTCAGGAAAGCTAGTCTAGCTCAAGTTGACTTGGATGATTTGGGTCGCTTGCCAGTTTTTGAGAAGCTATTAGCCTTCGTGGAGCAATATCCAGCTATTCGAAAAGGTCTTTACCTATATGGAGATTTTGGTGTGGGTAAAAGTTTTATGGTGGCTGCCTTAGCCCATGATTTATCAGAAAAACGTGGTGTTTCATCCACTCTCCTCCACTATCCTAGCTTTGTTATAGATGTCAAAAATGCTATCGGTGATGGCAATGTTAAGACCTTGGTGGATGAGCTTAAGCTTTCTGAAGTCTTGATTTTAGATGATATTGGTGCCGAGCAATCAACACCTTGGGTGCGTGACGAAATCCTGCAGGTCATTCTCCAATATCGGATGCAGGAAAATTTACCGACCTTTTTTACCTCCAACTTCAACTTTGAAGATTTGGAGGTGCATTTCGCTAAAGGGAAACATGGAAATGACGAAACCTGGGAAGCCAGACGCGTCATGGAACGCATCCGTTATTTGGTTGAGGAGACTCGTTTAGAAGGAGTGAACCGTCGATGACAGAAACGATTAAACTGATGAAAGCTCATAAGTCTGTTCGAAGGTTTAAGGAGCAAGCCCTCCCTCAGGAAGACTTGACTGAAATCCTGACAGCAGCCCAGATGGCCTCGTCTTGGAAGAATTTCCAATCCTACTCTGTGATTGTGGTACGAAGTCAAGAGAAGAAAGATGCCTTGTATGAATTGGTACCTCAAGAAGCCATTCGCCAGTCAGCTGTTTTCCTTCTCTTTGTCGGAGATTTGAACCGAGCAGAAAAGGGAGCCCAGCTTCATACTGATTCATTCCAACCTCAAGGGGTGGAAGGTCTCTTGATTAGTTCGGTCGATGCAGCTCTTGCTGGACAAAATGCTCTGCTGGCAGCTGAAAGCTTGGGCTATGGTGGTGTCATTATTGGCTTGGTGCGTTACAAGTCAGAAGAAGTGGCAGAGCTTTTTTAACCTGCCTGACTACACCTATCCTGTCTTTGGGATGGCACTGGGTGTGCCAAATCAAAATCATGATGTGAAACCAAGACTGCCACTAGAGAATGTTGTCTTTGAGGAAGAATATCAGGAACAAACAGTTGATGTGATTGAAGCTTATGATCGTGTACAGGCGGACTATGCTGGGGCGCGTGCGACCACAAGCTGGAGTCAGCGCCTAGCAGAACAGTTTGGTCAAGCTGAACCAAGCTCAACTAGAAAAAATCTTGAACAGAAGAAGTTATTGTAGAAAGTGAGAAATTATGGCCCTACCAACTATTGCCATTGTAGGACGTCCCAATGTTGGGAAATCAACCCTATTTAATCGGATCGCTGGTGAGCGAATCTCCATTGTAGAAGACGTCGAAGGAGTGACACGTGACCGTATCTATGCAACGGGTGAGTGGCTCAATCGTTCCTTTAGCATGATTGATACAGGAGGAATCGATGATGTCAATGCTCCTTTCATGGAACAAATCAAGCATCAGGCAGAAATTGCCATGGAAGAAGCAGATGTTATCGTCTTTGTCGTGTCTGGTAAGGAAGGGATTACCGATGCAGACGAATACGTAGCCCGTAAACTTTATAAGACCCACAAACCAGTTATCCTCGCGGTTAACAAGGTGGACAACCCTGAGATGCGAAATGATATCTATGATTTCTATGCTCTCGGTTTGGGTGAACCACTGCCTATCTCATCTGTCCATGGTATCGGTACAGGAGATGTGCTAGATGCCATCGTGGAAAATCTTCCAAATGAATATGAAGAAGAAAATCCAGATGTGATTAAGTTTAGCTTGATTGGTCGTCCCAACGTTGGAAAATCAAGCTTGATCAATGCTATCTTGGGAGAAGACCGTGTCATTGCCAGTCCAGTTGCTGGAACAACTCGTGACGCTATTGATACCCACTTTACAGATACAGATGGTCAAGAGTTTACCATGATTGATACGGCTGGTATGCGTAAATCTGGTAAGGTTTATGAAAATACTGAGAAATACTCAGTCATGCGTGCCATGCGTGCTATTGACCGCTCAGATGTGGTCTTGATGGTCATAAACGCGGAAGAGGGTATTCGTGAATACGACAAGCGTATCGCAGGATTTGCCCATGAAGCCGGTAAAGGGATGATTATCGTGGTCAATAAGTGGGATACGCTTGAAAAAGACAACCACACTATGAAAAACTGGGAAGAAGATATCCGTGAGCAGTTCCAATACTTGCCTTACGCACCGATTATCTTTGTATCAGCCTTGACCAAGCAACGTCTTCACAAACTACCTGAGATGATCAAGCAAATCAGCGAAAGCCAAAACACACGTATTCCATCAGCTGTCTTGAACGATGTGATTATGGATGCTATTGCCATTAACCCAACACCGACAGACAAAGGAAAACGTCTTAAGATTTTCTATGCGACTCAAGTGGCAACTAAACCACCAACCTTTGTTATCTTTGTCAATGAAGAAGAACTTATGCACTTTTCTTACCTGCGTTTCTTGGAAAATCAAATCCGCAAGGCCTTTGTCTTTGAAGGAACACCAATCCATCTCATCGCAAGAAAACGCAAATAAAAAAGTAGAATCTGGAATGACATTTCCAGATTTTTTTGATAGAATGAAGGTGAAGAAAATGCTATCAAAAAGAGGTGTCGATGATGAAACTGTCGTTTAATTGGTTTCATTTGATACTCTTATTTCCTTGTTTATATTTTTTCTATTGGATAGACAATGCTGACAGAAACAGTAAAATTTTCCCCATCTTCTACTATTTTTACTGGATTTATATTTCCCTTTTAGCTCTGTTTAGCTTGGATATGACAATTTTTTCATTCTTATTTTTCCCTTTTGTTCTAAATCATGAATCAGATGCTAGTGCTTGGGGTGTTTGGTTGCTTTTGATAGTCTTATCTCTAGGCAGTGACTGGTTAGACTATATCTTTTTCAAAAACATGTTTCGCTTGAGACGGGAACTAGGACAATCTAAAGGCGAAAGGCATTGATTTATATCGGTTTTTATTTATAGGAGGT
>CABTAV010000004.1:0-28296 GCA_902482895.1 uncultured Streptococcus sp.
CTATGTGCCTTTTGTGCCATATTTTTCTCCTTTCGCTTTACAATTGGCTTGAACACCTTTATTGTATCGCGTTTGGAGTTTTTGGGGTATAACCTTCGACGCGCACCCGCATAGCGGGTGGTTTTTTTGTCTCGCACCTAGCGGAGCGAGACGGACTAATAGTCACATAATAAAAAGGAAGGTTTACAATTCAGTAAACCTACCTTTACACATATTGAAATTAAGATTCTTTAACTTCTAACAAACCAATTTCTCCATCTTCACGACGATAAATCACATTGGTTGTTTGATCTTCAACATCCACATAGATAAAGAAATCATGTCCCAACAAATCCATCTGTAGAATAGCTTCTTCCAAATCCATTGGTTTTAAATCAATTTGTTTTGAACGAACAACTCTAGACTGGACAACATTTGGATCTTCCACCAAAGCATCTGTAAATAATTGACTAGTTGCTACCTTATTTTTATTTTTACGCTCGATTTTTGTTTTATTTTTACGAATCTGACGTTCAATTTTATCGGTTACAAGGTCAATTGAACCATACATATCTTGAGACACATCTTCTGCACGAAGAGTAATTGATCCAAGCGGAATCGTCACCTCCACTTTAGCCGTTTTTTCACGATACACCTTCAAGTTAACTCGAGCATCCAACTCTTGTTCAGCTTGAAAATACTTTTCGATCTTTTCGAGTTTAGAAACTACATAATCACGAATTGCTTCTGTTACTTCTAGGTTTTCACCACGGATACTATATTTAATCATATGAGTACCTTCTTTCTAAACATTTTTGTTTTTCTGATTTTATTATAACGCTTTCATTTTATTTTTGCAAATTTTTTCCTCATCTTACAAGGGAAAATGTTTTGACATCCTCAGCACCAGCCTCTTCCAACAGTTTCTTCACACGATTTATAGTTGTTCCAGTAGTGTAAATGTCATCTATAAGTAGGATTTTTTTAGGAATAGTGACTCCCCCTTTAATAAAGAAAGGAAGTTCTGTAGCTAAACGTTCTGAACGACTCTTAGAAGAACTGGCTCGCTCTTCTCTTTTCTCTAATAAATCCAAATACTTGAAACCTGCTGCTTCAACTAAACCTTCAATCTGATTAAATCCTCTGTCAGCATATCTCTCCTTACTTAATGGAATGACTACAAATTGATACTCTTTGTACTTTTTCAACTCCTCACTCAAAAATGAAGCGAAAACTTTTCTTAAAAGGAAGTCTCCATCAAACTTATACCGACTAAAAAAATCTTTCATAGCTTGATTGTAAGTAAAAATCGCTCTATGGGAGACCTCAATTCCATCTTTACACCAAAATTGACAATCTTGACACTTTGTTGACAAGCCTGTTTTCATACAATTTGGACAGTACTCTTCTCCAATTCTCTCAAAAGTAGAGTCACAGTCTGAACAAAGACAAGACTCATCATTCCTCAGAAGTAAGAGACTACTAAAAGTTAAAACAGCCTTCATAGTCTGCCCACACAATAAGCACTTCATAGCCCCGCCTCCTTGTTCATCTGCTGAATTTCCTTAATTGCCTTCTTGATTGAATCATTTAATCCGTCATGAAAGAAAAGCAAATCTCCTGTCGCTCTATCCATGCTTCGTCCAACTCGTCCACCAATCTGAATCAAACTAGACTTGGTAAACAAACGATGATTGGCCTCTACTACAAAAACATCCACACAAGGGAAGGTAACTCCACGTTCCAATATCGTCGTACTAATCAGTATTGTCAATTCTCCATCTCGAAAAGCTTGTACTTGCTCTAATCGATCTTCTGTTACGGAAGACACAAAACCTATTTTCTCATTTGGAAATTGCTCCTGTAAGATTTCTTTTAGTTGCTCTCCTTTCTTAATTTCTGATGCAAAAATGAGTAACGGATAAGCTGTCTTTCTCTGTTTCTCAATATAAGTCTTTAACTTTGGTGACAAACGATTTTTATCCAGATAGCGATTAAAATCCGATAACCAAACTGGTTTAGGTATAATCAACGGATTCCCATGGAATCGTCTAGGTAAGCTCAGTCTTTTTAATTCTCCTAAACGGACTTTCCTATCTAACTCATCTGTCGAAGTCGCTGTTAAAAAGATCCTCAGCCCATTCTCCTTTACACTATTCTTGACAGCATAGTAAAGCGTGGGATTGTCAACATAAGGAAAGGCATCTACTTCATCCACTATCAGTAAATCAAAAGCTTGATAAAATTTCAATAACTGATGGGTCGTCGCAACAACTAATGGTGTTCGAAAATAAGGCTCTGATTCTCCATGTAGGAGGGCTATCTCACAAGCAAAATCATCTTGCAGGCGCTTGTATAGCTCCAAACAAACATCTATGCGAGGACTGGCTAAACACACTGCACCACCCGCATTGATCACCTTAGCCACAACTTGATAAATCATTTCTGTCTTTCCAGCCCCTGTCACCGCATGAACTAAAGTTGGCTCTTGCTTGTCTACTGCTTGAATCAGTCCCTCTGACACCTGCTCTTGAAAAGGAGTTAATTGACCACGCCATTTAAGAACATCTTGCTTCGGAAAATCCTCCTGCGGAAAATAGTATAAAGCTTGATCACTCCTAACTCTCTTCATCAGCAAGCACTCTCGACAATAGTAAGCACGGATGGGCAAATACCATTCTTCTAGAATAGTACTATCACAACGTTGACAGAAAAGTTTCCCCTTCTCCTTTCTCATTGCTGGAAGTTTCTCCGCCAACTGACGCTCCTCTTCTGTTAATTCATTCTCAGTAAACAAACGACCTAGATAGTTTCGATTTACTTTCATACTTCTTTATTCGTAAAAACCTAGCGCTTTAGATGATTTTTTAGTACAATTAAATCATGGAATTTAGAACAATCAAAGAGGACGGACAAGTTCAAGAAGAAATCAAAAAATCCCGCTTTATCTGTCATGCCAAGCGTGTTTATAGCGAAGAAGAGGCTCGTAACTTCATTACTGCCATCAAGAAAGAGCACTACAAAGCTACTCATAACTGCTCTGCCTTCATTATTGGGGAACGTAGTGAAATCAAACGTACAAGTGATGATGGTGAGCCTAGTGGGACTGCTGGCGTTCCCATGCTTGGGGTACTAGAAAATCACAATCTCACCAATGTCTGTGTGGTCGTGACACGCTACTTTGGTGGCATTAAACTAGGCGCTGGAGGATTGATTCGTGCTTACGCTGGCATTGTTGCCTTAGCTGTCAAAGAAATTGGCATCATTGAAATAAAAGAACAGGCTGGCATTGCTATTCAAATGTCTTACGCTCAGTACCAAGAGTACAGTAACTTCCTTAAAGAACATAACCTCATTGAGCTAGATACAAATTTTACAGATCAAGTCGATACGATGATTTATGTTGATAAAGAAGACAAAGAAAATATTAAAGCTTCACTTGTAGAGTTTTTTAATGGAAAAGTCACTTTAACTGATCAAGGTTTACGAGAAGTTGAATCTCCTGTAAACTTAGTGTAAATAAAGGAGAAAAATATGGCATTTGGTAAATTCATTCAAGGACTCGCTGATAACTTTAGCGAGCAAAACAAAGAAACTCTTATCAAAGAATATGGACAATATCTACTAGAAAATGAAGAAATTCAAAGTGGATATAAACTGATTCGTGACTCAATTATATTTACAAATATCCGTATTATCTTTACAGATAAACAAGGCGCTACTGGTCGTAAGATGTCTATTAAATCAATCTTTTTGATGAACATTGTTAACGTTGAAATGGAAACTGCAGGAGCAGGTATAGATGATAGTGAAATTACTATTACTTATTTAGAAAATGTCTTTCTAAAAGCACATAATGAGCATTTTAGTGCTCATAAATTTGAATTCCCTAAGAAAACAGATATCGTTCCACTTTACACATATTTACTAGAATTAGCTTATCACAATCGCTTGAAAATTAATGGTTTAGACCTGTGATATAAAAAAATCCTATCACTTCGATAGGATTTCTATATTTTACAAATGGTATAGATAGCGTTATACTAGAAATATCTTATACAAAGAGGTGTATTATGGCTATTTATAACAACATTACTGAACTAATCGGACAAACACCGATTGTTAAACTCAACAACATCGTGCCAGAAGGTGCTGCTGACGTCTATGTAAAGCTTGAAGCATTCAATCCTGGTTCTTCTGTAAAAGATCGTATTGCCCTTAGCATGATTGAAAAAGCTGAACAAGACGGTATTCTGAAACCTGATTCTACTATTGTTGAAGCAACAAGTGGAAACACTGGTATTGGACTTTCATGGGTAGGGGCTGCTAAAGGGTATAAAGTTGTTATCGTTATGCCTGAAACTATGAGTGTAGAACGACGTAAGATTATCCAAGCTTATGGCGCTGAACTCGTCCTAACTCCTGGCAGCGAGGGAATGAAAGGTGCTATTGCTAAGGCTCAAGAAATCGCTGCTGAACGTGATGGTTTCCTTCCTCTTCAATTTGACAATCCAGCTAATCCAGAAGTACACGAAAGAACAACAGGAGCTGAGATACTAGCTGCTTTCGGTAAAGATGGATTAGATGCCTTTGTTGCTGGAGTTGGTACCGGTGGAACAATTTCTGGTGTTTCCCATGCACTCAAATCAGCAAATTCTAACATTCAAGTTTTTGCAGTAGAAGCAGACGAATCTGCTATTCTATCTGGTGAAAAACCTGGACCACACAAAATTCAAGGTATCTCAGCTGGATTTATTCCTGATACACTGGATACTAAAGCCTATGATGGTATCGTTCGTGTAACATCAGACGATGCTCTCGCACTTGGACGTGAAATTGGTGGAAAAGAAGGCTTCCTTGTTGGTATTTCTTCAGCTGCAGCTATCTATGGAGCCATTGAAGTTGCCAAAAAATTAGGTACAGGTAAGAAAGTTCTTGCTCTAGCACCAGATAACGGCGAACGTTATTTGTCTACAGCACTATATGAATTTGAAGTGTAGTCTCCTAAATACACTTAGCCCTTATTATAGGGCTTTTTATTTATACCTTAAAAATAGGAACATCTCCCTATATGCATCGACTGCATAGAAAAAAGGAAGCAAATTTGCTTCCTTTTTATTATTAATTATTCAAGGCTGCTGCCATTGTAGCTGCAACTTCAGCTTCGAAGTCGTTTGCAGCTTTTTCGATACCTTCACCAACTTCAAAGCGAGCGAACTCAACTACTGAAGCGTTAACTGATTCAAGGTATGCTTCAACTGTCTTGCTGTCATCCATGATGTAAACTTGTGCAAGAAGTGTGTAAGCTTGGTCAACTTTAGTGTTGTCAAGCATGAAGCGATCCATTTTACCTGGGATGATCTTATCCCAGATTTTTTCTGGTTTGCCTTCTGCAGCCAATTCAGCTTTGATATCAGCTTCAGCTTGCGCAATTACTTCATCAGTCAATTGAGCTTTTGACCCATACTTCAAGTGTGGAAGAGCTGGTTTGTTAACCATTGCACGGCTTTCGTTGTCTTGGTCGATAACGTGGTTCAATTGTGCCAACTCATCTTTAACGAATTGCTCATCCAATTCTTTATAAGAAAGAACTGTTGGTTTCATCGCTGCGATATGCATTGACAATTGTTTAGCAAGAGCTTCGTCTCCACCTTCAACAACTGAAATAACACCGATACGTCCACCGTTATGTTGGTAAGCTCCAAAGTGTTGTGCGTCTGTTTTTTCAATCAATGCAAAGCGACGGAATGAGATTTTTTCTCCGATAGTTGCTGTTGCAGATACGTATGCAGCTTCAAGAGTTTCACCTGAAGGCATTGTCAAAGCAAGAGCTTCTTCATTGTTAGCAGGTTTTCCTTCGGCAATAACTTTAGCTGTAGTATTTACCAATTCAACAAATTGAGCGTTTTTCGCAACGAAGTCAGTTTCAGCGTTTACTTCAATAACTGCTGCAACATTACCGTTAACATAAACACCAGTCAAACCTTCTGCAGCAACACGGTCAGCTTTCTTAGCTGCCTTAG
Organism: uncultured Streptococcus sp.; assembly: GCA_902482895.1. Classification (GTDB taxonomy): domain Bacteria; phylum Bacillota; class Bacilli; order Lactobacillales; family Streptococcaceae; genus Streptococcus. Next base: position 6,003 of record CABTAV010000004.1, read on the forward strand.
CCATACCTTTTTCACGAAGCAATTCAATCGCTTTTTCGATGTCACCGTCTGTTTCTACAAGCGCTTTTTTAGCGTCCATAACACCGGCACCAGATTTTTCACGCAACTCTTTTACAAGTTTAGCTGTAATTTCTGCCATTTTGATTCTCCTATATTTTTTAAAAATAGGAGAGCCGGGCTAAGCCCCGCCCTCCTAGGTAATTACTATTTATATGAATTAAGCGTTGTCGCCTTCTACAACTTCAACGATTTCTTCAATTGAATCTGCTTGAGTTTCTGAAGCTGCAAATTCTGCTTCAACCGCTGCTGCATCTTCACCCTGACGTCCTTCGATGATAGCGTCAGCCAATTTAGCTGTAATCAATTTAACAGCGCGGATAGCGTCATCGTTAGCTGGGATGATTACATCAATATCATCTGGATCAGTGTTTGTGTCAACCATCGCTACAACTGGGATTCCCAATTTTTTAGCTTCTTTAACAGCGATTTGCTCTTTATGTGGGTCAACTACGTACATCACATCTGGAATACGAGGCATATCTTCGATACCACCCAAGAATTTTTCAAGACGTGCACGTTGTTTGTTAAGAAGTGCAACTTCTTTCTTAGGAAGAACTTCAAAAGTTCCATCTTCTTCCATACGTTTGATTTCTTTCAAACGAGCGATACGTTTTTGGATTGTTCCCCAGTTTGTAAGAGTTCCACCCAACCAACGGTGGTTGATGAAGTATTGACCTGAACGTACTGCTTCTTCAGCAACCGCATCAGCTGCTTGTTTCTTAGTACCAACGAACAATACAACCGCATCGTTAGCTGCTGCATCACGCATGAAATCATATGCTTGGTCAGCGTATTTTACAGTTTGTTGCAAGTCGATAACGTGGATTCCGTTACGCTCAGTGAAGATGTACTTAGCCATCTTAGGGTTCCAGCGACGAGTTTGGTGACCAAAGTGTACACCAGCCTCAAGAAGTTGTTTCATTGAAATTACTGCCATGAGTATTTCTCCTTTTTGTTTTTTTCCTCTTCTTGACTTCAACTCGCAAAACGACCCAAGGGCAACTGTTTCACAATTCATCAAGAATGAGTATTATCGTTCACACGACAAGTTTCATTTTACCATACTTTTTCAATATTTTCAAGCTGTTTTAGTAGATTTTTAAAGTAAGTTAACTATATAAATCATAAAAGAGACTCGAATAGAGCCTCTTCGTTTCATTCATTAGTTTGGATAGATATATGTTACAAAACCTTCTGAAGTTGTAGTAGGATTGAACCATCCACGTTTATTTCCGATTGTACGATTTCCACCATAGTTTGATTCAGATACTTGGATACTTGTTGATGATGAAACAGCTGTAACCACAGCTACGTGTCCATATCCACCATCATTCCAACATGCAATGGCACCAACTTGAGGTGTAGATCCTGTGCGGAATCCTGCAGCAGCTGCACTTGTAGCCCACTGTGCTCCATTACCCCAGTAATCTCCAGCCCAAGGTGCTAATGTTTTAGCTCCCCATGTACACTCACCAGTTGGATAACTTGAAGCGTTTGTACTGTATGTTGGACGATGTTTCACTAGTGCAGGAGTATAGCTTGAAGATGATTCAGAGACTGCTTGAACCTCTGCTGTAAAAGTTGTATTCCCAGAAGCAACTACTGTTTGTTGTTGACTTGCTTGTTTAGCTTTGTAGGCTACTTCTGCTTCTGCAGCTGCTTTAGCTTCTGCTTCCGCTGCAGCTTTTTTCTCAAGTAAACTTGCTTTTTCATCCTCTGCAGTAGCCTTTTCAGCAGCAAGATTCAATTCTGCAGCTTTCAACTCAGCTTGTTTTGTAGTTAATGTTTGAGCATCATCAGCTAGTTTTTGCTGATTTGCAATAACTGTATTAATTGCATCATTGTTTGCTACTTGTTTTTCAGAAATAGCTTTTTTATCTGCTTTTTGTTGTTCCAACATTTTGTTGTTTGCAGATACGATTTCGCTCATTGCAGCAACACGTGAAATAGCTTCTGTAATCGATTTTGAGTTTACAATTGTATTTATGTAACTTGTTGCAGCTCCATTTGTTTGAGCACTACGAGCTTGTTTTTGCAACGAATCATTACGAGATACAATATTCTTAGAAAGTTCTGTAATTTCACCCTCAAGCTTTTTAGATTCAGCTTGTAGTCTATCATTTTCAGATTGCAAGTTTGATTGCTCTGTTTGAATAGCAGATACTTGCTCCTGAATTTGATCAACTTGTTTTTGAGCTTCTTGTTGTTGTGCTGTTAAGTTACTAATTTTATTATCTTGAGCAGCAATTTTGTCATCAGTCGTTTCTGCATGCGCAGTTGTTAAAACAGCTACTTGAGAAACCATTACTGTACTTAGTAAAAGTGACGCTAAGATTTTTTTCTTCATATTTCGTAGATACTCCTTCTTTTAAAGACACTACTAGTATACCAAAAAAAGGCCTAATGAATATTACGCCTTTGTTACATTTTTATTTCTTTCTTATAGGTAAATCTTTTCAAAAATAAACTGAAAAATAATCATCCATATAAGGTTCAAAATCATTGATGGTACTAAACTATAGACTATAAATAAAGACATACTATCCACAGTTAAACCTACCACTAATGCAAGTATATAAGCTCCCATCTCAAATAGAAAAGTCATGACAATAATTGCCAACATTCTCGTCCAACGATTCAATAAAATAACACTATTAAATTTATGGAGAAATACTCCCAACAAGACGAACAACAAAGTCGCAATCCCGATCAAGTGGAAAAAGTAAATGTCATAAATCAAACCCACTACAAAACAATAAGCTAAATAGAAATACTCTGATACTTCAATCGTCTCAAATAAGAAAAACAAAAATAGAAAATGACTGGCTAACTGTACATGGGGAAAAAATGAGCCCAAAAGCTGGCTAATATGGGCATCAATTAGAACAAAGAAAGGAAGCAATAAAAATACTCCAACTCGCTTCAACTGTCTCATTATGAATTCCCCACTAATTCTATCACATCTACATTATGAGTATCTGCACTCAATTTAACAGTTACTTCTCGTGTCAAATAGTCTGTACTATGCGTTGTGGCAACCACTTCACCAACAGGAATATCAGCAACGTTAAAGTTTCCTAATCCACCAGTGATCACCTTATCTCCTGCACTAATATCGCTGTTACTATTTAATTGACTAATTTTAAGAACTTCATTTTCCTTGTCATAGCCAACAATAATTCCATAAATTGTAGTAGAACCATGTTGAATTTTAACAGAAATTTTATCAGCATTTTCTGTATTTGTCAGAAGGTTAACCATAGTAGAGTTCTCCTCTACTTTTGAAACGCTCCCAATCAAACCACCATTTGCAATAGCTAACATGTTCTCAGAAGCCCCTTTTGATTTGCCTGCATCTAGAGTCAATTCCTGCTTCCAAGATACCGGAGAACGCATAATAACATCTGCTGCCAAAGTCTTTGTGGCTTGCAATTTAGACTTCATATCAAGCAATTGGCGCAGTTGTTCATTTTCTGTCTTTAAACTTTCCGCCTCATTCGATTTAACTTCTAATTGGTAAATCTGTTTCTTCAAACTTTCATTTTCATTATATGTTCGTGTCAAATGAGCCAAATCTGATTTGACAGAATCAAACAACTGAAAAGGTTTTTGCACAATCCTATCAACCAATGAGATTCCATCTCCTAATTTTGTCACAATTGTACTTGAATAAGTCGTCGCTAAGAGAGCTGAGACAAGCAGAACAGTGACAAAAACAATAATGACATATTTTGATTTTTTAAAACGGTTCATATTCCTACCTTTATATCAAAAACTGTTACAGTAACTTTTTTATTAATTCCTGAAAGCTACTAAGATTTTAAGAAAAATAAGCAACAACCAAGTACGAGAATAACAAGAATGGTCAGCGTATCCTTTCGAGTCCATTTCAGTTGTCGGTATTGACTTCTGCCTTTTCCCCCCTGATAACCACGCGCTTCCATAGCAATAGCCAAGGAATCCGCACGTTTTAAACTTGTCGCAAAAAGAGGAATCAAAATGGGAATCATAGCCTTCACCTTTTGAACAATACTTCCTTCTCCAAAATCCACTCCACGCGCTTTCTGTGCATTCATAATCCGCGTCGTATCATCCATCAAGGTTGGGACAAAACGCAAACTCATAGACAGCATCAAACCGATTTCATGAACTGGAACTTTCACACGCTTTAAAGGCGCTAACAAAGCTTCGACAGCTGATGCCAAACTTAAGGGCATGGTCGTTAAGGTTAACAAAGTTGAAAAGAAAATAATCAATACAAAGCGACAAAAAATAATTCCAGCTTGTTGCAAAGCATAATCCGTGATTCTCACAAACGAAAACTCAAATAAAACATTCCCATTAGAAATGAAAAATAGTTGAAAAATAGTTGTGAAGGCAATCAAGAAAAACATAGATTTCAAGCCCTGAATAAAGAATGAAAGAGATACTCCTGACAAGGCAATAAATATCCCTGTCGCTATAAAAAGAATTAGATTCGTCAAAGGATTATTAGCCCAAAAAACGATCAAAATCAGTAGCATCATAGCCAGTAATTTACTACGTGGATCCAACCGGTGAACAATCGAATCCCCTGGGATATAACGCCCCAAAATCATACTATCCATTTAGCGACTCCTTGAACTTCTCTATCTTAATCGGTAATCGTTTAAATGGCACACCTCTATCAGCCAATCGTTTACAAAATGCTGTAATCTTAGGTACTCCCAGCTGCACTTCTTCCATAAAAACAACATCTTGAAAGACATCACTCGGTTTGCCACCCTTCACTAAACGTCCCTTTTCCATTACATAGACTTGATTCGCATATTCAGCTACATCATCCATCAAATGCGTTACCAAGACGATGGTCATCCCTGACTGGTGGAGTTTTTTGAACAGGGTCATCAACTCTTTTCTCCCCAGAGGATCTAAGCCTGCTGTGGGCTCATCTAAGACTAATATTGCTGGCTCCATGGCAAGTATGCCTGCAATGGCAACACGTCTCATTTGTCCACCTGACAACTCAAACGGACTACGATCAAAAAGTGATTCATCAATTCCAACCAAAGCCAGTTTCTCACGCGCAATCTGCTCCGCATCTTCTTCAGAAACTCCAAAATTTTGCGGTCCAAAAGCAACGTCTTTCAAAACCGTTTCTTCAAAAATCTGATTTTCAGCAAACTGAAATACCAATCCAACCTGTTTTCTAATTTGACGAATATCTTTATTTTTAGAATTCGAGGTGATTAAGGTATCAAAAACTCGTACACTTCCTTGACTTGGCACCAATAAACCATTTAAGAGTTGTAAAATAGTTGATTTACCGCTACCTGTATGTCCAATTAAGGCCGTATAAGAACCATCTTCAATCGTCAAAGAAACATCCGACAAAGCTGTTGAAGCTAAAGGAGTCCCTTCTTGATATGTAAAACTCACATTTTCTAGAGCAATTCCCATAGCTTATCCTCTAGCTCACTTTCTGTCAAATAATTTCCAGGCAAATCATAGCCATTCTGGCTCAAAGAATTTTTTAATTGATTGGCAAAAGGATCGTCTAATCCAATTTGATCTAAATCATTTCGAGAGAAAAGCTCTCTTGGACTACTAGTTGATTCAATTGACCCTTTTTTCATGACCAATACACGATCACTCATGGCAACTTCTTCCAAATCATGTGTAATGGAAATGACCGTCATATCATAATCTTTTCGAATTCCTTTTACTGTCTCAATAAGTTCTCTACGACCCTCAGGATCCAACATACTCGTTGCTTCATCTAGGATTAAAATAGCTGGTCTTAGAGCTACAACACCTGCAATAGCCACACGTTGCTTTTGGCCACCTGATAGACGTGCTGGCTCTCTCTTTTTAAAGTCCAACATGCCAACTAAAGCCAGAGCTTCCTCCACTCTATTTTTCATTTCTTGACGAGAAAGTCCCTGATTTTCCAAACCAAAGGCAACGTCATCTTCAACAGTCGCTCCAACAAATTGATTGTCTGGATTTTGAAAAACCATACCGATTTGACGACGTATGTTCCAAACATTTTCCTCAGTCAGCCGTTGGCCATCGATTACAATCTCTCCAGATTCTGCTTCCAGTAAGCCATCAATTAATCGAACCGTCGTTGATTTACCACTACCATTATGCCCTACAATCGAAAGCCATTCTCCACGTTTCACATGAAACGTAATATCCTTCACATCATAGTATTTCTGATTTTCTTTATAGCGAAAAGATAGATTTTTTACATCAATTATTGATTTCATTTCGAACCAAATGTCCCTTTAAATACATAGGCACTACCCTTGAAATAATCATAGCCAGAGTAGATAGTGAAAAACAAGGCTACATAAAGTAGAACTTGACCAATCAAAGTCCAATGTAATAGCAAGAAAATAATCGCAAACATCTGACTGAAAGTTTTAATTTTCCCAGGCATTGCTGCTGCTAAGACTGTTCCGCCAGTTTCAACCAGTAAAAGCCTTAAACCTGTCACAGCCAACTCTCGACAGATAATCACTGCAACAATCCAAGCCGGAGCCATCCCTAGCTCAATCAACATAATAAAAGCCGACATAACTAGTAGCTTATCCGCCATAGGATCTGCAAATTTACCAAAATTACTAACCACATTCCATTTACGAGCTAAATATCCATCTAAATAGTCTGTGATACTGGCAATCGCAAAGATAATAGCTGCTACTATATAACTCTCTATCGAATTTCCTACTGTTAAAATAAAGATAAAAATAGGTATAAAGAGAATTCGACCTATTGTTAAGAGATTTGGAATTTGTTCTTTTTTCATTCGTTTTTCCTTAATTTTTAGTAAAGGTTACAGTGATTTGTCCAGTTTGAGCTGTTAATTTCGATAAATCAACAGTCTGATTATCTACTGTTAAAGCGACACCTTTGACAACACCTAACCTAATGGTCACAGGATTTTTAGTTGAAACGGTTGTTTCCGCATTTTTATTATCCGGTGATAAAGTCACACCACCCTCAAGATCACTTTCTGAAACACTAACCCAACTTCTAGCATCTGACACTGATAATTGCAATTTTGCAGTGTCTTTACTCGTTTTATAAGCAACTTCTACTCGATTTCCTTCACCCGATACCGTTATAGCTGATTCCATATTCGAAGAACTACTAGATGAGCTACTGCTTGAAGATGGAGTTACAGAACCAGTCGAGCTTGTTGCTTGGACCACACTATAACTAGACGCAGATGAACGCTCAGGTTGAGTCTGGAGATAATTCCAAACATAATAAGTCACAAAAATTACAATCGATAGTGCAAAGAGTACAAAATAAAATAAAGGTAAAAATGATGCCTTATTTTTCTTACTGGAACGTCTCCTGCCTGTCAACTCGTCTTCATCAACATCTACTTCCTCATAAGTAATCATGCTCCCAGAATCATAAGCATCCAAGACAATTCGCTCATCAAGTTCAACTGCCCACGCATACTTTCTCAAAAAAGAACGAGTATAAAATGGACTAGGAAGTTGATCAAAATCATCATTTTCCATTGCCTCCAACATATCCAACTGAATTTCTGTTTTTTTATGTAATTCTTCTAAAGTCAACCCTTGGTTGGTTCTAGCTAAACGTAAAACCTCACCAATTGTTTTTTTCCTCATACTTGTCATTCCTTCTTTCTAGTATCGATTATGATAGGTTGCTACGATGGGAATATTGTAAAATCAACTATGTCACCATCATCTATTAAATGGTGTCCAGCATCAAGGACATCCTCTAAAGTAATTTCCTGTAAAATTTTCGGCAAATCAAAGATTGTCTCACCTTGTCCAAAAGCATCATATTGCGTTGCAATAAATTCAAGAGAGTTCATGCTACTGAAAAATTCTCCAAACATCTCTCTTTTGATAATGTCTAAATGATCCTCTGTAATATCTAAATCCTTTGTGAAATTACGAATAGCCTTTTTAAACTGATGGGATAAAGCAACTGGCTCTTTTGTATCCATTGTCAACATAACAAAATGAAAGCGACTTGTTACTTCAACTTCCAGAGATAAGGACGCATCAATTTTACCTGATTCATATAATTTTTGAAAACGATCCGAAGTCCAACCAAACATCATTGCAAACAATAATTTTAATAAAATATGATGTCGATAGCAATCCGCCTCATCAACTTCTCGATTACCTCTAATCCCAATCGCTAGTTTAGGAGAAGACACTTCCATTCTCATACTGTCTGTTTGCTTTACAGCTTGTAAAACAAACTTTTCCCTTGCTACTTCATGAACATCTAAATCTTCCAGTTCTTTTCTTTCAAAATAGTCCTGTACTTGATCCACATCAAAATTACCAACTAAAAACAGAGACATGTTTACAGGTTTGTAAAATCTTGTAAAATTTTCTTGCAAATTAGTTAGATTTATTTGGGAAATGGACTCCTCACTACCAACTATATCAGTTGCTAAAGGTGTGCCAGGATATAAATTCGCTAAAGTTGAAAAGAATAAACACGAATCTGGATCATCTTGATACATTTCTCGTTCTTGCTGGATAATATCCTGCTCTCTTAAAATCGAAGCTTCAGTAAAGTGTGCTGATGTTACCAATTCATCAAGTAAATCTAAATTTTCTAAAAAATGATCCGTTGCCGAAAAAAGATAGTTTGTTTTTGTAAAGCTTGTAAAGGCATTGCTATCCGCACCTAGACTCGTAAAAGCTGACATCAAATCACTAGAATCTTCTCTCTCAAATAATTTATGTTCAAGAAAATGAGCAATTCCCGCAGGATATTCTTTTACATCTCCGTCAACTTCAGTGACAAGCATATCTACCGAACCAAACTGAACAGTGACACTCCCGTAAACCTCTTTAAATTCCTTTTTAGGCAAAAGAGCAACTGTCAATCCGTTGGCCAAACGAGTTCGATAAACCATTTCTTTTACAGCTGGATAGTATTTTTCTTCAAAAACAACCTTTGTCATTCTGTTCCTTCCATAAAGTAAATCACTTGTAGTTTCACATTATTAGCTGCTCTACAAATATCATCTTTGTCAACTTGCTCGAGTTTTGCAATCCAACCTTTAAAGTCTGCTGAAGATTTTCCAAGTAAGGCATTTTGATAAGCACGTTCAATCAATGAACTTTGATTATCTTGAGAAAGTAACAGAGATCGACGAATCATTTCCTTGGTCTGATCTAGCTCAAGCTCTGTAAAATAACCTTTTTTTAAATCAAGCAGTTGATTATTCATCATTTTTCGAGCCTGATTCCGATTTTCTCGATTGATACCAGCATACATCCTCAAGAATCCACTAAATAAATCGAGCTGACTTGAAATAGTATAAGCTAATCCAGCATTTTCACGGACATTTGTAAATAGTTTAGAATGAGCAAATCCACCAAGTAAACCATTCATTACAATCATGGGTAAATGTTGCTCATCACCATATTCAGAAGGGCAATGATAACCTAATTCCAAAATGGATTGTCCCACATTTTTCCGAACCATACCTTCCTGCAGGATATTGGAATAAGGTTGACAATACTGAACCTTCACATCTCCTTTTCGACCTTTAAAACCAAATGATTCTAATACATTTTGAATTTCAACCTCATTAAAGTCACCTAGGAAAAAGAAATCTATTCGATCATTGGCTAAAAATTCTTGGAAACAAGAATAAGAACTCTGTGGAGTTTCATCTAAAATACGATTTCGTAAATCACTATATTCCAATTGAAGACGTTCATCATGAAAAAACAATTTATCCAATTCTTTATGTGCAAAATAAAAAGAATCATCCATATCAGCTGCTAAACTTGCTAGCAATTGCTTTTTCTCAATTTCAAATAAGGCTGGATCAAATCCATTATCAACTACCACGGGTGAGAAAAGAGTCTCTTTTACTAGTTCCAAAACCTGAGAAGTTAGCACATTTTTCCTACTTAAAAACTCATCACGAACATAGTTAAATGTCAAGTCTACAATATGACTTTGCCCTCTTCTAAAACAATTGGTTGACATATCTGTACCGTATAGACTGGCTAAATGTCTTCTCAAATCTTGAGAAGTGGGATACATCTGATTAGCAGTCTCTAGCATACTCGCACTCAACATGCGACCTGCAATTGTATCGAGGGATAATGGAGCGGTAAAACGCACGGCGATTTTGTTCGTTTTAAACTTTTTTGATTGGATAAAATGTGTTGAAATTCCATGCACTAACTCCATGATTTACCTCCTTATATACAGACTTCTATTATATCACGAAAACCTGAAATTTTCTTGTTATCTGTAACACTTTTGAAATAAAAATCGCTTACATTACTCCTTGTTTCTCTCACTATTTTTAGGAAAATATGGTATAATACCAAAGATTGAGGTGAATTATGGAATACAAATTATTTGAAGAATTTATTACCCTCCAAGCACTACTCAAAGAACTTGGAATTACACATAGTGGAGGAGCTATCAAATCATTTCTCTCTGAACATTCTGTTTACTTTAATGGGGAATTAGAGAGTCGTCGTGGTAAAAAACTTCGTATTGGTGATAAAGTTGACATCCCTGACATGAATATTGACATCTTGTTGACACAACCTACGTCTGATGAGCAAGAGGAATACCAAGCTGATAAAGTTGAAAAAGAACGAATTGCTAAACTTGTTAAGGAGATGAATAAGGGTGTAAAAAAAGATAAATCAAAACCTACTTCATCACCCAAAAGCAAACAAGCTCCGCGATTCCCTGGTAGATAATCATGTGGCTACAACACCTATCTCTCAAGACTTTTCGTAACTACAAAGAGACGAAAATAGACTTTAATCCTAAATTAAATGTCTTTTTAGGACGCAATGCACAAGGTAAAACAAATATGTTAGAGGCTATCTATTTTTTAGCCTTAACCCGTAGTCATCGAACTCGAACAGATAAAAATCTCATTCATTTTGATGAGGAACAACTTCATCTTTCAGGTCTTGTTCAGAAAAAAACGGGATCCGTTCCTCTCGAAATCAAACTAACACAAAAAGGCCGTGTAACAAAAGTTAATCACTTAAAACAGGCACGCCTTTCAGATTATGTAGGACACATGAATGTTGTCTTATTTGCTCCTGAAGATCTACAACTAATTAAAGGAGCACCTTCGGTTCGACGAAAATTCATTGATATGGAACTTGGACAAATCAAGCCAATTTATTTATCTGACTTAACCAATTATAACCACATCCTAAAGCAAAGAAACACTTACCTAAAATCAACTCAAAAAATAGATGAAACATTCCTTTCAGTGTTAGATGAACAGCTAGTTGATTATGGATGTCGTGTAATGAATCACCGCTTAGATTTCATAAAAAAACTAGAAGCATTTGGTCGTAAGAAACATTTTGAACTCTCTAATCAGATTGAAGAGTTGTCAATATCCTATCAATCTTCTGTCAATATAACTGACAAAGAAGACTTATCCGAATCTTTCAAAATTGCTTTAGAAAAAAGTAGATCCAGAGATTTATTTAAAAAGAATACTGGTGTCGGTCCTCATCGAGATGACATTTCTTTTTATATAAATGGGATGGATGCTAGTTTTGGAAGTCAAGGTCAACATCGCAGTCTCGTCCTCTCGATAAAATTAGCAGAAATCGAATTAATGGAAAGCGTTACTACAGAATCTCCAATATTACTGCTTGACGATGTCATGAGCGAACTTGACAACACTAGACAACTAAAATTATTAGAAACGATTTCTCATTCAATCCAAACTTTTATCACAACAACAAGCTTAGACCATCTTCAAAATCTGCCAGAAAATCTAAGTATCTTCACTATTCAGGATGGTAAAGTTTCTGTAAATTATAATTGACAACATTGTAAAAGAACTCCTATTTCCACGGGAGTTCTTTTCATTGTTTTTTACATAGAATAATTTGGTGCCTCATTAGTAATTTGTACGTCATGAGGGTGGCTTTCTTTCAAACCAGCACCAGACATTTCAATAAATTGAGCATTATCGTGTAGTTCTTTAAGGTTAGCTGCACCACAGTAACCCATACCAGAGCGAATACCACCAATCATTTGGAAGACAATATCAGCTGCCGCTCCTTTATAAGCAACACGACCTTCAATTCCTTCTGGAACAAGTTTGTTTGCTTCATTGACAGAACCTTGGAAGTAACGATCGCTTGAACCTTTCTTCATAGCAGCAATTGATCCCATACCACGGTAAGTCTTAAACTTACGTCCTTGGAAGATTTCAGTTTCGCCTGGAGCTTCATCAGTTCCAGCAAACATTGATCCAAGCATAACTGCATTTCCACCTGCAGCAAGGGCTTTTACAATATCTCCAGAATACTTGATTCCACCGTCAGCAATGATCGTTTTTCCATATTCACGCGCAACAGCTGCAGCATCGTAGATAGCTGTTACTTGCGGAACACCAACACCAGCAATCACACGAGTAGTACAGATAGAACCTGGGCCAATACCAACCTTGACAACGTCTACACCTGCTTCATAAAGGGCACGTGCACCTTCAGCAGTAGCAATATTTCCAGCAATCAAAGTACGATCTGGGAAGTGAGCACGAATCTCAGCAATTTTACGCAAGACACCTGCAGAATGACCATGTGCAGTATCAATAACAATCGCATCCGCTCCTGCTTCAAAAAGAGCCTCTGCACGTTCAAATGTATCTGAAGTAACACCTACTGCACCTGCAACTAGAAGACGACCAAACTCATCTTTCGCCGCATTTGGAAACTCAATAACTTTTTCAATATCTTTGATAGTAATCAAACCAGAAAGGCGACCTTCTTCATCTACCAAAGGAAGTTTTTCAATACGGTGCTCTTGAAGAATGCTCTCAGCTGTTGCAAGATCTGTACCCACAGGAGCAATAACAAGATTTTCACTAGTCATATGATTTGAGATTGGTTGGTTATAGTCTGAAATAAAACGAAGATCTCGGTTTGTCAAAATACCAACTAATTTACGATTTTCAAGTGTTTCAACAACTGGAACACCACTGATGCGGTAACGTCCCATAAGCTCATCAGCTTCAGCAATTGTATGTTCAGGCGTCAAGAAGAACGGATCAATAATAACTCCATTTTCAGAACGTTTTACCTTGCGAACCTCGTCTGCTTGTTGAGCAATTGACATGTTTTTATGGATAACTCCGAGACCGCCTGCACGAGCAATAGCAATAGCCATTTGACTCTCTGTAACTGTGTCCATGGCAGCGGTAATAATTGGGATATTTAAAGTCAAATTATCTGCCAATTTAGTTGTTAAATCTGCATCGTTAGGCAACACATGACTTTCAGCTGGAATAAGCAATACATCATCAAAGGTAAAACCTTTTTTCAAAAATTTAGTGTCCCAATTAGACATTCGAAGTTTCCTCTTTTCTTTCTTTTTGAGCTTGACTCTTTTTATATTGTATCTATCATACCATTCTATAAAAATTTGTCAAATGATACAGAGTTAAATAAAAAACTATCTTTTCTTCGAGATAGAAATGATAGTTTCTTGTAAAATAAAGCTAGTTAAAGTAATGAAGTCCCATTGCTCCTTTAACCTCAGATAGGGTTTGACCTGCAACTTCACGCGCTCTTTCACTACCTTTTTGAAGCATATTATAAACTTCTCCCATATCCTTAGCAAATTCGATACGGCGCTCACGAATAGGACCAAGTTCACGTTCTAATATTTCAAGTAGATAACGTTTGGTTTTCACATCACCAAGACCACCTCGTTGATAATGTTCTTTCATATCAGCAATTTCTTGAGCATCTTCTGGACGACCAAAAACATCTAGATAATGGAAAACCATATTTCCTTCAATCTTACCTGGATCTTCCACTCGAATATGATCTGGATCTGTATACATACTCATTACTTTTTTACGCAAAGTATCCGCATCATCAGCTAAATAAATACCGTTATTGAGTGATTTAGACATTTTAGCATTTCCATCTAAACCAGGCAAACGCCCTGCTCTCTCATTTTCTGGATAAATACCTTCTGGCTCTACCAAGACATCACAGTTATATGCATTGTTAAACGAACGAACAATTTCACGAGTTTGCTCAATCATTGGTTTCTGATCTGTCCCAACAGGAACATAATTAGCCTTAAAAGCTGTGATGTCAGCTGCTTGAGCAATTGGATAGACCAAGAATCCTGTCGGAATACTTTCTCCAAAGCCTTTCTGAGCAATCTCTGTTTTTACTGTCGGATTTCGTTCCAAACGAGCTAATGAAACTAGATTCATATAATACATAGACAACTCAGCCAACTCTGGAATCTGGCTTTGAATAAAGATTGTTGATTTACTTGGATCCAATCCAACTGCAAGATAATCCAAAGCAACATTTCCGATAGACTCTACAATTGTTTGAGGGTCTTTAGCATGATCTGTCAAAGCTTGTTGGTCAGCCAAGAACACAAACATATCATACTTATCCTCTTCCTGTAATAAAACTCTATTTTTGAGACTTCCAACATAATGTCCAATATGCAATTTTCCTGTTGGACGGTCTCCTGTTAAAATAATGGGTTTAATCATTTTATTCTCCTTCGATATAGTCCCTTCAATTATAGCATTTTTTTAATGAAATAACCGCAATTTATCAAAATAAATCAACCTTGCTATTCACGACTTTATGTAAAGTGTACTGTAAATATAATTTACATAAAATTGACAGATAAAAATTTGAATATTTCCGTATTTTCTAGTAGAATAAATGTATTACACATATAGGAGAAAAACATTGCTTACAGTATCTGATGTTTCACTACGTTTTAGTGATCGCAAACTTTTTGATGATGTCAATATCAAATTTACAGAAGGAAATACTTATGGATTAATCGGTGCTAATGGTGCCGGAAAATCAACCTTTTTAAAAATTTTAGCTGGAGATATCGAACCTACTACTGGTCACATCTCTCTTGGTCCAGATGAGCGTCTCTCTGTTCTCCGTCAAAATCACTTTGACTATGAAGATGAACGTGCTATTGATGTCGTTATCATGGGAAATGAAAAACTTTATAGCATCATGAAGGAAAAAGATGCTATCTACATGAAGGAAGATTTCTCAGATGAGGACGGAGTCCGTGCTGCCGAACTTGAAGGAGAGTTTGCCGAACTTGGAGGCTGGGAAGCAGAGAGTGAAGCTTCTCAACTACTTCAAAACCTAAATATCCCAGAAGAGTTGCACTACCAAAATATGAGCGAATTGGCCAACGGTGAAAAAGTGAAGGTTCTCCTCGCCAAAGCACTTTTTGGTAAACCAGATGTTCTTCTTTTGGACGAGCCTACTAACGGTTTGGACATCCAATCAATTACATGGTTAGAAGATTTCTTGATTGACTTTGATAACACAGTTATCGTAGTATCTCATGACCGTCACTTCTTGAATAAAGTATGTACTCACATGGCTGACCTTGACTTTGGAAAAATCAAACTCTATGTCGGAAACTATGACTTCTGGAAGGAATCTTCTGAACTCGCTGCTAAATTGCTAGCAGACCGTAATGCCAAAGCAGAAGAAAAAATTAAGCAATTGCAAGAATTCGTTGCTCGTTTCTCTGCCAATGCTTCTAAATCAAGACAAGCAACCTCACGTAAGAAAATGCTTGATAAGATTGAGCTAGAAGAGATTGTTCCATCTAGTCGTAAATATCCATTTATCAACTTTAAAGCGGAGCGTGAAATTGGTAATGATCTCTTGACAGTAGAAAATCTAACTGTAAAGATTGATGGTGAGACTATTTTAGATAATATCAGCTTTATCTTGCGTCCAGGTGATAAGACCGCTCTTATTGGACAAAATGATATCCAAACGACTGCATTAATTCGTGCAATCATGGGAGATATTGACTATGAAGGAACTGTCAAGTGGGGAGTAACTACTAGCCGTTCTTACTTGCCAAAAGATAACTCGGCAGATTTTGCAGGAGGAGAGTCAATCCTTGACTGGTTGCGTCAATTCGCAAGTAAAGAAGAAGATGACAATACTTTCCTACGTGGTTTCCTCGGCCGTATGCTCTTCTCTGGAGATGAAGTTAACAAACCTGTAAATGTCTTGTCAGGGGGAGAAAAAGTTCGTGTCATGCTTTCAAAACTCATGCTCTTAAAATCAAATGTCCTTGTACTTGATGATCCAACAAATCACTTGGACTTGGAAGCTATCTCAAGCTTGAACGATGGATTGAAAAACTTCAAAGAATCAATCATCTTTGCCAGTCATGACCACGAGTTCATTCAAACTCTAGCTAACCATATCATTGTCTTATCTAAAAATGGCGTCATCGATCGTATTGATGAAACCTACGATGAATTCCTAGAAAATGCAGAAGTACAAGCAAAAGTTAAAGAACTTTGGAAAGATTAAATAAGACTTCAAAACTCAGTTGGGGTAACCAACTGAGTTTTCTATCATTCTACGAGGTAACATGAAATCATTTTTTAAAACATATTGGACCTATTTGTTTTCTTTCATTATTCCCGTAGTCATTATGACAGGAGTATACCTATCTCAAGGTATCTACTGGAATAGTGACAACTCTCCTCTATTAGGAGATGGCTTTCATCAATACGTTATTTTTGATATAACTCTAAGGAATATCCTACATGGAAATGGTAGTCTGTTTTACACCTTTACAAGTGGTCTAGGATTAAACTTCTATGCTCTATCTAGTTATTATTTGGGTAGTTTTCTCGCGCCTCTGGTTTACTTTTTTGATCTAACGAATATGCCAGATGCTGTCTATCTGACAACTCTCTTAAAATTTGGATTGATTGGTCTGTCAACCTTCTTTAGTTTAAATAAATTATTTAAAAATATCCCTCAGACTTTAAAACTAGCTTTATCTACTTCCTATGCTCTGATGAGTTTCACTGTTAGTCAACTAGAGATAAAAACCTGGCTGGATGTTTTTATCTTGATTCCTTTAATTATAACTGGTTTACACCTACTTATAACTGAAAAGAAATCCTCATTATACTTTACAAGTCTGTCAATCTTATTTATCCAAAACTATTATTTGGGCTATATGACAGCATTGTTTCTTATTTTCTGGTATCTCTGTCAAATTTCTTGGGACTTTAAAGCTCTAAAATCATCTTTTCTTGATTTTGTTGTCACCTCCTTTTTAGCTGGTATGGCTAGTTTGATTATGACTCTTCCAACTCTGTTTGATTTACAGACACATGGGGAAAAATTGACTGAAATTACAAAGTTTCAAACTGAAAGTAGCTGGTATCTTGATCTCTTTGCTAAGCAATTCATTGGTTCCTTTGACACAACAAAGTATGGGGCCATCCCAATGATTTTTGTAGGACTACTTCCCTTTATTTTGACCATTTTATTTTTTACGCTGAAATCTATTAAGTTTCACGTGAAACTTATCTATGCAATTTTCTTTGCATTTCTAATTGCCAGCTTTTATATTGAAGTTCTTGATTTATTTTGGCAAGGCATGCATACTCCAAACATGTTTTTACATCGCTATGCTTGGATTTTCTCTACCTTGTTAATTTACACAGCAGCGGAAGTATTAAATCGTCTGAAAGAAATTAAAATCTGGAACTTTTTAGTTTCGCTTTTTCTTGTAGTAACAGGATTTTTAGCTACCATCTATCTAAAATCGCATTATTCGTTTTTAACAGATTTGAATATTCTGCTTACTCTTGAATTTTTAGTTGTCTATTCTCTTTTACTCCTTGCAGTTATCAAAAAATTTATCTCTGTAAATCTATTTGCCATTCTAATCTCTTTATTTATAATGGTTGAAATGAGTTTAAATGCTTCATCTCAAATAGACGGAATTTCTAAGGAATGGGGATTTGCTTATCGAAGTGCATATAGTAGAGATATCCCAGCTATGGACTCTTTCTCAACATATATTGGAAATTCATTTACTCGTACTGAGAAACTAGAGACTCAGACAGGAAATGACAGTATGAAATTCAACTACAATGGAATCTCTCAATTTTCATCTGTTCGAAATCGTTCAGCAAGCTCTACTTTGGATAAACTTGGGTTTAAATCCTCTGGGACTAATCTCAATCTCCGCTATGCCAATAATAGTATTTTGGCTGATAGTTTACTTGGTATACAGTACAATATCTCAGACAGTCCTATTGATAAGTATGGTTTTAAAGATATCTATCAAAAAGATAATCTTACCCTATATGAAAATCAATACTATCTTCCGATTGCATTTGCTAGTCAATCTGTTTACAATGATGTCAAGTTCAATGAACATACCTTGGATAATCAGGCCTCATTTTTAAATCAACTTGCTAACGTCAATTTTGATTATTTTTCTCCAATCCCTTATGACAAAACAGAAAATACTAATGATTTGATTAGTGTTACAAGTTCTTCAAATGAGGATGCAGAAATCCAGTATCAAATTGAAGTGCCAGAAAACAGTCAAGTTTATCTTTCTTTCACAAACCTTCACTTTTCTAATGACAAACAAAAAAAGGTTGACATCCTTGTAAATGGGGAAAAGAAAACTTTTACAACTGATAATGTCTTCTCCTTCTTTAATCTAGGATATATTAAAGAGAAAAAAACTTTCAATATTAATGTTAGTTTCCCTGGAAATTCACAGGTATCATTTGAATCTCCTACCTTCTATCGTTTAGATACCAAAACTTTTACCGAGGCAATTCAAAAAATTAAAGAACAACCTGTCACAGTATCAACTTCTAAAAACAAGGTCTTTGCTACATATGATGTCAAACAAGATACGTCGATTTTCTTCACCATTCCTTATGACAAAGGTTGGTCTGCCTACCAAGATGGGAAGAAAATAGAAATTAAACAAGCTCAAACTGGTTTTATAAAAGTTGACGTTCCTAAGGGAAAAGGAACTATTACACTTTCCTTTATTCCCAATGGGTTTGTTGTTGGAGCAATCTGTTCCTTTACTTCTCTTTTACTATTTGGAATCTATAATCACAAACGAAAGTCATCTAAGACATAAAAAAATCGACCAGTTGGTCGATTTTTTTAATCTTCTTCCATTTTCTTAGGTCGATAGGCTAGCATACCTAAACCAGTAAATAGGGCTAATATCACAGCAAGGAAAATGACTTGATGATGAATATTTCCTGTCATAGAAATTGTTTGTCGTAATCCAGAAACCGAATAACTCATTGGTAACCAAGGATTAATAGCTCTAAAGAAATTATTTGTCAAAGCAAGTGGATAGGTACCTGCACTTGATGCTAACTGTAATAATAGCAAAATAAGAGAGAAGAAAGCTCCTACACGGCTATTCCATGTTGTTAATGCAGTTACCATAGACATAAATGTTAAGCTTGCGATAATAATTAAGAACAAGGTTCTCATTTCATGATTTGCTGTTAGACCAATAAGATGAACGCCACCATAGACTAAGAAAGCGGCTAAAACAGCTATAATACCATTTATTTCAGCTCGAGATTTCAACCAAGCCCAACGGCTCTCTGGATGACGTCCTGAAGGCAACTTCGCAAAGATCATATTTGTTGATATTGCTGCAACAAAAAGAGCAACTGATATCATATAAGGAGCCATTGCGATTCCATTTACAGGAACTTGATCATTGTCTGTTTTGGAAAGATTGAGTGGATTTGACAAAATCTCTGCATTTTTAGATTCTGTTGATGCTGATTTGAGTTGATCACTAGCATTACCTAGTCCTTGTCCTAAAGAAGCAACTCCTGTCTGTAAATCTTCCAATCCAGAAGTTAACTTTGTTCCACCTTCTGCAAGTTTCCCAGATCCATCTGCCAATTTATTAGCTCCACTTTCTAATTGAGAAGCACCTGAAATTAACTGACTGGATTTGTCAGCTAGTTGGTTAGAGCCTGACTGCAATTTATCAACTCCTGCCATTAATTCTTGACTCTTTTGATTCAATTGGTTAGAGCCAGTTGATAATTTTTCAATACCAGATACTAATTCTGGAGTTTTTTCAACTAATTGACCAACTCCTGCTGTCAAGCTAGAAGATTTTTGTGTCAAGGTGTTTGAGCCTGAAAATAGTTGATCCAAACTACCTGTCAAGGTGGAATTCTTTTCACTTAGTTGACTTGCGCCTTGAGAAACTTTATCAACACCTGCAGTATATGCGTTTACACCTGATGCAATTGACTGACTGGCAGGAACTAATTTACTAGTAACAGCTCCTTGTATCTCTGTTAATCCACTTGACAATCCTGTCAAAGAAGTAGAAGCACGCGGTAATACTTGATTAGCTTGATTTTTTAACGTCGAAAGATTAGAAGATTGATTTTGTAAGTTTTCTAAACTTCCCTGTAAACCTTGTACTAAAGCTATAATTGACTGAGCCGATTGAATACTATCAGTCGAATTTTGAGATACAGAAGCACTTATCTCAGCTTGTTGCTCACTTGTCAAGGATTGATAAGCTGCTGTTGATTGAATATTTGCTAATGTAGTTGCTTTTTCAGACTGAGCACTTGCTAGCATTTGATTAGAAAGAGAAACTATACTTGATAAAACAGAAGATAATTGTTTTGTATCTCCAACATCAATATTTTGAATAGCTTGATTTAACTGATTTAGACCAGAAGATAATTGATTAATTTGATCTTTTTGCCCAGATGAAGCATCTAACTTACTAGAAAGTTGTTGAATCCCTTCACTTAATTGCTCCACACCCATTCGAAGGGTAGCTGATTGACTAGATAACTGACTCACTGCACCAGTATATGTAACTAAACCACTATTAAAATTCCCTAAGCCAAGATGAAGTTGTTCGACACCAGAAACATAAGAGGATAATCCTCTAGTAAACTGCTCCGTTCCATTTGAAAATGTTAAACTTGAATCTGCTAAAGAGTGCAGGTTGGTAGTTAATGTTTGACTTCCTGTCACTAATTGATTCGCTCCATCAGTTAATTTTTCACTACCAGAAGCTGCTTGACTCATACCATCTTTTAATTCGACCATCTTGTTAAATAAAGCTTTAGTATAGGTCTCAGTTACATTTGTAGACACATTCTGCTTTAATTGTGTCATCGCAGAATCGCTCATCTTGCTAGCAATAAAACTATGACCACTTGAAGTCTGATAATCAATTTGCATTTGCTCTGGATGATCCGTTAAAATAGAAGCTGCTTTTTCAGATAAATCACTTGGTAAAGTCACTACCATATAGTAATCGCCATCTTCCAATCCCTTCTTACCTTCCTCTTCATCTACGAAATGAAAATCTAAGGTTTTATTTTCTTTTAAATTGGACACCATGTCTTTTCCTATAGACATGCTATTACCATTATAGGAAGACTCTTTATCATTATTGACAACTGCCACAGGTAAGTCAGACAATTGACCATATGGATCCCACATTGATGACAAAAATATGATATTGTACAGAGCGGGAATAAGAGAAATCCCTATCATGACAATAATAAAGGTTGGTTTTTTAAAAATTGCTTTCCATTCTTTAAACATATCTTCTCCTTTTTTAAACATATTGTCTAAAATTTTGATATAATAGATTATACATTAAAAAATATAAATTACAAGATAAAAAATCCATTTTTAGACATATAGTCTAATTTGTTTACAAGGAGGAAATATGCAAGAAAGTAATAAACGCTTAAAAACAAAGAGAACTATTGAAAATGCTATGGTACAATTACTGATGGAACAGCCATTTGATCAAATTTCTACTGTCAAGTTAGCAGAAAAAGCCGGAATTAGTCGTTCCAGCTTCTATACTCACTATAAGGATAAGTATGATATGATTGAGCACTATCAAAGCAAGCTATTCCATACATTTGAATATATTTTTCAAAAACATGTTCATAACAAAAGAGATGCTATTTTAGAAGTCTTTGAATATCTAGAGTCAGAACCACTTCTGGCTGCCCTTCTTTCTGAAAATGGGACTAAAGAAATCCAAAATTTCTTACGAAATAAACTTCATATCATGCTCAGTACGGATTTACAAAAGCAATTTATGCAACTAAATCTAAATACCATTGAATTAGAATATAGTAGCATCTATCTAACTCACGCACTTTTTGGTGTCTGTCAAACTTGGATTGCACATGGAAAAAAAGAAAGTCCTCAAGAAATAACAGACTTCCTTATGAAGATGCTTGGTGATACAAATTGATACAAAAAGAGGAACACAACTGTGTTCCCTTTTATCTATACTCCGCCAGTAGGACTCGAACCTACGACATCATGATTAACAGTCATGCGCTACTACCAACTGAGCTATGGCGGAT
>CABTAV010000005.1:0-26464 GCA_902482895.1 uncultured Streptococcus sp.
TACTTGCACTTGTTGAAGCCGATGTACTTGCTGAGGTACTTGCGCTTGTTGAAGCCGACGTACTTGCTGATGTACTTGCGCTTGTTGAAGCTGAGGTACTTGCTGACGTACTTGCGCTTGTTGAAGCTGAGGTACTTGCTGATGTACTTGCGCTTGTTGAAGCCGACGTACTTGCTGATGTACTTGCGCTTGTTGAAGCCGACGTACTTGCTGATGTACTTGCGCTTGTTGAGGCTGACGTACTTGCTGAGGTACTTGCGCTTGTTGAAGCCGATGTACTTGCTGAGGTACTTGCACTTGTTGAAGCCGACGTACTTGCTGAAGTACTTGCACTTGTTGAAGCTGAGGTGCTTGCTGAGGTACTTGCACTTGTTGAGGCTGACGTACTTGCTGACGTACTTGCGCTTGTTGAAGCCGACGTACTTGCTGATGTACTTGCGCTCGTTGAAGCCGACGTACTTGCTGATGTACTTGCACTTGTCGAAACCGATGTACTTGCTGACGTACTTGCGCTTGTTGAGGCCGAAGTACTTGCGCTTATTGAAGCGGACGTACTTGCTGAGGTGCTTGCCGAAGCTGACTCAGAACGATATTTCTTGTCTGAAACAGTTTCATCTTGACCATAGACCGTTGGTGCATACAGTTGACTACCAGATGTTACTTTAGCATTATCTTTATAATAAACTGTTGCAACACCATTCTCACTTACGTCAATACTAGAAATACGTTCCCGACCTTTTGGAGTTACTTTATCATGAGCTTTTCTTATTTCTTCACGAACGTTTTCCTTGTCAGTTTCTGTTAAGTGATTTTTATCCTTAACTTCTGTCAAATCAATGGCAGGCTTTTTAAACAAGTTTTGCAACTGATCTTGCTGAATTCGAATTTCTCCTACATCAACAGTGTTGTCACTAGGATCTGTAGCAGTGAGCCAACGTCCCCAGGTATTCCCTGATTTCCATGCAAGATCTTTATTAGCAACCGCATTAATAGTAAATGTGGTCTGGTCATCATTGGTTAAAGTATTGATAATATTTGTGATAGGACCAGTTCCCCACTCAGATCTGTTTTCGAAGAAATCTGTCAAGTCTTTTTTATTACCAGAGACCTTCAGTGTGACTAACTTACCACTGTTATCTTTACCTGTATAAGTAATCTGGATTTTATCTCCAGCATAGAACAAATAGCGACCATTGCCATCTCTCTTAGGCTCTTGACCATTTACTGTTACAGTATAAGTAATTGTTGGTTTCACACGTTCACGAGTAATCGAACTTGTCGTTACTTCTGAATCAAGACCAGCAACTGTAGATTTAGCTGTTACATCACCTGTCGGAAGAAGACCGTTATTGCCGTCGTAAGCTTTTTTCAGGTCAGTAGGTTCAAATGTCACACTTGTTTCATTGTCTTTAGCAGTCTTAGTAAATGTATGGCCTGCCAATGTCAATGTAACGAGTGCTCCAGGCGTTACATTCGTAACAACGATCGAACGTTTTGGCAAACCACCCGTTTCATTAGTAGAACCTACTGAGATAACTGGCGCTTGTGGATTTACTCTCACAGTAACAGGGACATTTTGTTTAACTCTGACACCTGTTGAGTCTGCAGGTAACTCTACCTCCACTTGTTTGGTAAAGGTTCCAACTGTCGTAAGTGACGGAGCACCGTCTACCCACTTATAATTAGTAAGTGCTGCATTAAAATCTGGATTTCCAGAAAAATTAGTAACAACTTCCTTAGGATTTGCTACAGCTTGTTTATAAGCTGGTTCATTGGTTTTATTCTGCGTAAAAGTATAAGAACGATTTGTTCCAAATTTATAAACATCATGAACAACATCAACAGTTTTACTTAGTTTAGTAGTATCCCCCGCACCTGTACGACCAACAGGATAAGTAAAGGTGACTTGGTAATTGTGTCGACCTGTTTCCGCTGTACTAATCGGTGAATTTGCTACAGGCTGCCCATTTTTTCTCCAAGTTTGACTAGCTCCACTTGGGTAATCACCGTCTCCTTGCTTGTTGACATAATCATGCCATAAGTTACCATTATGAGGAGCTGTACCTTGAATATCATTCACAGGTCCTTTAGGGGCAATCGTAGCCAAGACCTTATAGTTGACCGTCACATCATCGGTTGAACCATCCGAATAAGTAACACGCGCAACAGCACTCTTTGTCCCAGTAGTCGAATTGTCAATCGTATTTGTCCATTTAACCGTCGCTCCTGCAGGCAGAGATTTACCACCTTCAAGTTGAACAAAGTTAGCTGCATTTCCCAAGTCTTCTGCTGTTTCACCCGCATAGGTATAAATAGTGTCTACTTTAGAAACCGCATTATACTTATCCGTTTGATCCTTGACAACAAACTTGATGTAACCTTCGTTATTATCAGTACTATTTGATGTATTCTGGTTATCCGTAGTTACGAGTTTACGTTCAGTAAATGCCCCTTTTTGCAAACTTTTATTTAGAGTACCTGTCAAGGTAATCGTAGCATTATCTTGGTTTGTCGTAGAAGTGATGGTATTAGAACGTGTTACCCCAGTGAAACCACCGTAATCATTAGCAGTTCCACTACCAGTTCCATCACTGGTCCCATCAGGTCTAGTAAACTTCAATGAATTGAGTTTTCCAGAGTCATCCGTCGCTTTTAGAGTAATATTGACTGGTTCATTACGATAAAGATAGATTTCTTTCGTTGCCGGATTGTCGTAAGGAATGACTAACTTAGGACGTTCGTTGACTGTTACTGACTGTGGAATGTCATCACTCTTCGTTCCGTCCTTATAGACTATTTTTGCTGTACCATTGTCTTGAACTTCAATATCCTTGATTCTGAAGGTCTCTTGATTGTTTTTAGCATAAATAGCAGCCTTAACCGCTTTCTTCTCAAGCTCCGTCAGGCTATTCTTATTTACTACAGGCGTAAACTCAGGGTTTTTAATTGTAAATTCTGGTTCATGCTTGTAACGCTCATTCAAAGGACGTTGCTTGATAAAGAAGTTCCCTGTACTGTTGTCTCCCGGAATCGTAACATTCCCTGCTTTATCTGTTGCTACTGCATTACGACGCCATTCATTTTTAGGAGCATAAGTCAAATCATCTTTCATATGCCCAGTTGCAGTTATGACTGCCGGATTAGACTCAGTCGCAACGAGATTCCCATTTGGATCTGATAGAGAAGTAGCTGTCCCAGTCCCGTAACTATTATCTCCAAAGATGTTTTGAGCCATTTCTGACGCTGGTCTATAACCATCAGCCTGTGCTACAAGTTTAAACTCCCTCAGTTTTCCCTTATTATCTACGGCTTTCATTTCAAAACCGATATCATCACCTGCATAGTAATAGTAATATTTATCTCCTGCTATACCTCCTGTTTCTGCAGCTAGAGGTTTACCATTACGGGTCGCAGTAACGGTTATTACTGGAGGTATTTTTTCCTTCTCTAAAGAAGCATTGATGACACTTGTAGAACCGTCACGATAAGTAACCGTGATGGTACCATCTGTTGCAACATCAATTTTAGATTTGGTGCCAGGGTAAGACAGCGTAAAACTACCATCTGGATTAGTCGTTTGACTTGCCTCAGCAATATTTGGAGCAAGATCTCCATTTTTGGATAAATCAGTTAAATTCGATTGTTTTCTAACAAAATTATTATAAACTTCCTTAACTTCGTCTGGTGTCAAATGGTCCAAATCAGAAACCTGAACAGTATCGCCACTTTGGATATCATGACGTTCGTTGAAACCTTTGATATAGTAGCCTACATTAGCAGCAGCTTGGGCACCAGAATAATTAGTTCCTACAAAACGATAAACATATGTTTTTCCAACTTCAGCTGAAGCATTGTTTCCACCAACCGTTCCCTCCAATCGAGCAGTTACAGCTGGTCTGTCTAATCGTTCATTATTGTTAGGACCTAGATATCTCACCCCAGGAATTACATCACGATTCTCGATGTTCATATACTTAACGCGGCCTGAATTAGTATTTACTCCTTCTAAACCTACGTTATCTCCAACAACATCACCATTAAAAACTTCTTTATAGGCAGTAACATTAAAACGGAATGTTGTGTTAGTATTCGTATTGGTCGTCTGCTGTCTATAGCCCGTTGGAACACTTGCCGATTGAACTGCCGAACCATTCCCTGGAGTATTTTCATAAATAGGAGCAGAACTTACTTGAACCTGCATATTGGCAGTTGCAGTCGGAACATTATTATCGTATTTAACTCTTACTACAACTTGTCCCTCTAAATTCCGGTTTTGGTCATGACGATAACTAAAACCTGCCTCTGAACCATGTGCATATGTTTTTTCCATTGAACTACCGTTAAAGGTCGCACTTTGGACATGTCCACCTTTACCGACTTCGATTTTTACACCGACATGACTCAAAGCACTATCAGCATGGACATTCATAGTGTAAGTAGCGATACCAGTAGCCTTATCAAAAGTAGCAGTTGGACTACTTACATTCATACGGCCATCGCCCTGCTGAGGAGCCCAACTTGCTCGAAGAGAAGCATCGCGCAACATCGGTTTCCCATTTCGTGCATCACGCGCACCTGAATGGGCTCTCAAAACAGCATTGGCAATGGAATTACGAGCTACGGTTGCTTTTTGCACCACTGCTGTTAAATCACTAGTCGGGTCAGCCAAGGCTTTTTCAATTTCAGTTACCGCAGAGTTGACCTTAGTGATAGCTGAGTCAGTATTTGGTAAGCCAACAGCTTTAGCTAGGTACTCACCCATCTCAGCTGAAAGTTTTGTCAACTTCTTACGATTTTCGTCCTGTTGCTTAGCTGAAACTTCCGCTGTTGCGATAGCGCCAGCAGCAACTCCTACAATACTAGTCGTGGTAGAAGTTGATTGAGCAGCACTCGCACTAACCTTCCCATCAATTTCAGTTGCCTTTAGTAGAGCAGAATCAATTTTAAGGCCAGTTGATTCTTTTGATACAGAAGCATCTCGGTCAGTTGCTGTCGCAGAAGTGTTCTGTTCACCCGATAGACTAGCCACCAACGAGAAACTACCCGGCTCACCTGTTGATTGACTAATACTAGTAGAGTTGCTGACAGATGCACTTGTAGAAGCACTATTAGAAGTACTTGCTGAGACACTTGCAGAAGTACTCATCGAAGCACTGGCTGACGAACTCTTAGATACAGATTCTGACATCGAAGTGCTTTCGCTCAAAGAAGTAGACAAGCTAGCAGAATTCTCTGAATTACTTACTGATGTCGTACCCAAAACTACTGTATCATTTGTGACCAAAAGATCGGGGTTTTCTAGTGTTTTTTCCACAGCTACTGCTTCATTTGCAAACACTTTTGTTTGAGTAGCCACAGCACCACCTAAAACAGCCCCAGTAGCCGCAAGACCTTTTATGATATCCAAACCTGTAATAGAAGGATTCACTTTATCCTCTACTACTTCTGTCATGACTTGAGTCGTGTCTACACCACCACGCAAGACCTTGAACAAACCAAAAAGAGAGGTTGAAGCTCGCAACCAATGTTTTCCTGATTTGATTAACTTATACCGCGTCACTCGGTCGGTTTCTCTATACTCACCTTTCTGACGTCTAAAAAACATATTCTACCCTTTCGTTACATAATCAAGTGGACAATCCACCCAATTCTAATCATACTTTAATAGTATACTCCAAGCGAAAACGATAGTCAAGATATTATATTGTTTTTTTCAAAAAAATACGAGGCTTCAAATCTATTTACATATGGAAAGACCTTCTCTATGATAGGAACCCCTCCAAAAATTCAAACCTGTTTTAACATTCCCTTCATCTAAATTCATACTATAAAAATAAAACTATAACAGAGACCATGACATCAACAAACTTACCTCCCTGAGCGTTCTTATATTTCATATTTTAAAAACAAAAAAGCTGTGAATCATGACATCCACAGCAGTTACCGATTTTTACACCACGACACGGAGTTTGGCAAATCGATTCTATCTGCCAAATGTAGTTAGTAAGGCAGTTAGCTAGACCGCTCACTACCAGTTACGACGGAAAAATCCACGAATCGATAATATTCGTGGATTTTTCCTAGTGAAGCGTTTAGGTAAGCCGCCATAGCGGTTACCGTCAAATGACAGCAACTTTATGTTGCTAGTCATTTGTAACGATTTACATCTTCTCCTCTAACTCTACATCTGGATACTTGTCCGCAAACCAGCGGAGGGCAAAGTCATTTTCAAAGAGGAAGACTGGCTGATCGAAACGGTCTTTGGCCAAGATATTTCGGCTTGATGACATCCGTTCATCCAAGTCCTCGGGCTTGATCCAACGAACGGTCTTTTTACCCATTGGGCTCATGACTACTTCCGCATTGTACTCGCCTTCCATGCGGTGTTTAAAGACTTCAAACTGGAGTTGACCTACAGCGCCTAGCATATACTCGCCTGTTTGGTAATTCTTATAAAGCTGAATGGCACCTTCTTGCACCAATTGCTCAATCCCCTTGTGGAAGGATTTCTGCTTCATGACATTCTTAGCAGAAACTTTCATGAAAATCTCAGGTGTAAAGGTTGGCAGTGGTTCAAATTCAAACTTGTTTTTCCCAACTGTCAAGGTATCCCCAACTTGATATGTACCTGTATCGTAAACCCCGATAATATCACCTGCCACGGCATTGGTCACATTCTCACGACTTTCCGCCATAAACTGAGTAACATTCGAAAGTTTAGCACCCTTACCAGTACGAGGCAGGTTGACACTCATACCACGTTCAAATTCACCCGATACGATACGTACAAAGGCAATACGGTCACGGTGACGAGGGTCCATATTGGCTTGGATTTTAAAGACAAATCCTGAGAAATCTTTATCATAAGGATCCACAATTTCACCATCTGTTTTCTTATGACCATGAGGTTCCGGAGCAAACTTAAGGAAGGTTTCAAGGAAGGTCTGCACACCAAAGTTTGTCAAAGCTGAACCGAAGAAGACAGGTGTCAATTCTCCAGCCAGAATAGCTTCCTCTGAAAACTCATTCCCAGCTTCATTTAAAAGTTCAATATCATCCTTGACTTGCTCGTAGAAAGGATTGCTACCAAAGAGTTTGTCCCCGTCTTCTAGACTGGCAAAACGCTCATCCCCTTTGTAGAGCTCCAAGCGTTGGTTATAGAGGTCATAGAGCCCTTCGAAGGCTTTCCCCATCCCAATAGGCCAGTTCATCGGATAGCTAGCAATGCCCAAGACTTCTTCCAATTCTTGCAAGAGGTCCAGTGGCTCACGACCGTCACGGTCCAGCTTATTCATAAAGGTAAAGACCGGAATTCCACGGTGTTTGACAACTTCAAACAATTTCTTGGTTTGGGCCTCGATACCCTTGGCAGAATCCACAACCATAACTGCAGCATCCACCGCCATCAAGGTACGATAGGTATCTTCTGAAAAGTCCTCATGCCCTGGCGTGTCGAGGATATTCACACGCTTGCCATCATAGTCAAACTGCATCACAGATGAAGTCACCGAAATCCCACGTTGCTTCTCGATATCCATCCAGTCAGACTTGGCAAAAGTCCCTGTTTTCTTTCCTTTTACGGTACCAGCCTCACGAATCTCGCCCCCAAAGTAGAGCAACTGCTCAGTGATGGTTGTTTTCCCCGCGTCCGGATGGGAGATGATGGCAAAGGTACGACGTTTCTTAATTTCTTCTTGAATATTCATAAGTTCTCTTTCTTTGATTCTCTATTTTTCTTGTTCCAATAGCTAAGAATGATTTCTACATTGGATTTTACCATTCCTTTCAACACTCCATTATATCGGATTTTGAGGAGTTTTTCAATTGCTCATCCGATGAAAAAAGTAAGCTAGAGTACTGATTTCACCTTGTTTCTCTTTTTCCACCGTTTTTTGAACAAGAAATCAAAAAGAACCAGAGCCAGTGAGAGGATGACAGACACAAGTAGGTACTTTAGCCACAAGGGGGCATTAGGAATAAAAGGGGTCTTATTTAATAAACCATAATTCCCTCCCGTTAACTGATTAACACCAACTAGAAAGAGATTGAGGATAAAGGTATAGACTACAATCATATATTTCTTGAGTAGGCTCTTGTCATAGTGATTCATCAAGTAGACCAAGGAGTTCACCAAAAGAGCATAGTGCCCAATCAAAAATGAAAAACTGGTGATATGGGGGAAGTCATATGGGTCAAAAACGGGGTAAACCAGTGCAAAGACCGCTCCACTTGCTCCTAAGAGGGCAAAGTACTGCTTGCTTTTCCATTTATCAGGCAAGAAAACCACCGCAAACATAGCCAAACGGCAATGATAAAATGGAAGGCTATTAGAAAATGGAATGCCAAAACCAACATACCAGCCATATAGGGCTAGTAACTGGAGGATCTGAATCCCCTTAAATAAGCGAACAAATTTCGGATTTTTGTGATAAGCAAGTGCCCCATAAATACAAAGCATTAAGACAAGCATCATAACCCCATACCAAAAAAGTGAAATGGGAGGAGGGACTGTCTGAGTTCTGGTGATAAATTGATGGAACATGTTTCTATCCTAACTCTTATTTTTTCTTTTTTCTAGTTTAACTATTATAGCGAATTAAAAACGATTTTTCAATTTCTATTTCTTTTCAGTTCCCCCTCCCTTATTTATAAGAAAATATGGTAAAATAGAACAGACTAAAAATCATCATTTCACGAAAGGATGCAAGATGAAAATTACGCAAGAAGAGGTAACACACGTTGCCAATCTTTCAAAATTAAGATTCTCTGAAGAAGAAACTGCTGCCTTTGCGACTACCTTGTCTAAGATTGTTGACATGGTTGAATTGCTGGGCGAAGTCGACACTACTGGTGTTGCACCTACTACGACCATGGCTGACCGCAAGACTGTACTCCGCCCTGATGTGGCCGAAGAAGGAACAGACCGTGACCGCCTGTTTAAAAACGTACCTGAAAAAGACAACTACTATATCAAGGTACCAGCTATCCTAGACGATGGAGGAGATGCCTAATGACTTTCAACAATAAAACCATTGAAGACTTACACAATCTCCTTGTCTCTAAGGAAATTTCTGCAACTGAATTGACCCAAGCAACGCTTGAAGATATCCAATCTCGCGAGACAGCTATCAACGCCTTTGTCACTATCGCTGAGGAGCAAGCTCTTGCTCAAGCCCAAGCTATTGACCAAGCTGGAATTGACGCTGATAATGTCCTTTCAGGAATTCCGCTTGCTGTTAAAGATAACATCTCTACAGACGGTATTCTCACAACTGCTGCCTCAAAAATGCTCTACAACTACGAGCCTATCTTTGATGCGACTGCGGTTGCCAATGCAAAGGCTAAAGGCATGATTGTTGTTGGGAAAACCAACATGGACGAATTTGCCATGGGTGGATCAGGTGAGACTTCACACTATGGTGCCACTAAAAACGCTTGGGACCACAGCAAGGTCCCTGGTGGATCATCAAGTGGTTCTGCTGCAGCTGTAGCCTCAGGACAAGTCCGCTTGTCACTTGGTTCTGATACTGGTGGTTCTATCCGCCAACCTGCTGCCTTCAACGGGATCGTTGGTCTCAAACCAACCTACGGTACGGTTTCTCGTTTCGGTCTCATTGCCTTTGGTAGCTCATTAGACCAGATTGGACCTTTTGCTCCTACTGTTAAGGAAAATGCCCTCTTGCTCAACGCTATTGCCAGCGAAGATGCTAAAGACTCTACTTCTGCTCCTGTCCGCATTGCCGACTTTACTTCAAAAATCGGTCAAGACATCAAGGGCATGAAAATTGCTTTGCCTAAGGAATACCTCGGTGAAGGAATTGACCCAGAGGTTAAGGAAACTATCCTGAATGCCGCTAAACACTTTGAAAAACTTGGCGCTATCGTCGAAGAAGTCAGCCTGCCTCACTCTAAATACGGGGTTGCCGTTTACTACATCATCGCTTCATCTGAAGCTTCATCAAACTTGCAACGTTTTGACGGTATCCGTTACGGCTACCGCGCAGAGGATGCGACAAACCTTGATGAAATCTATGTAAACAGCCGTAGCCAAGGTTTTGGTGAAGAGGTTAAACGCCGTATCATGCTTGGTACATTCAGTCTTTCATCAGGTTACTACGATGCCTACTACAAGAAAGCTGGTCAGGTTCGTACACTCATCATTCAAGATTTCGAAAAAGTCTTTGCGGATTATGACTTGATTTTGGGACCAACTGCTCCTAGTGTTGCTTATGACTTGGACTCACTCAACCATGACCCAGTTGCCATGTACTTGGCTGACCTTTTGACCATCCCAGTCAACTTGGCAGGTCTTCCAGGGATTTCGATTCCTGCTGGATTCTCTCAAGGTCTGCCTGTTGGTCTACAATTAATTGGTCCTAAGTATTCTGAGGAAACCATTTACCAAGTTGCTGCTGCTTTTGAAGCAACAACAGACTACCACAAACAACAACCCGTGATTTTTGGAGGTGACAACTAATGAACTTTGAAACAGTCATCGGACTTGAAGTCCACGTAGAGCTCAACACCAATTCAAAAATCTTCTCACCTACTTCTGCCCACTTTGGAAATGACCAAAATGCCAACACCAACGTGATTGACTGGTCTTTCCCAGGAGTTCTGCCAGTTCTCAATAAAGGTGTTGTCGATGCCGGTATCAAGGCTGCTCTTGCCCTCAACATGGACATCCACAAAAAGATGCACTTTGACCGCAAAAACTACTTCTACCCTGATAATCCTAAAGCCTACCAAATTTCTCAGTTTGATGAGCCAATCGGTTATAACGGTTGGATTGAAGTCGAGCTAGAAGACGGTACAACTAAGAAAATCGGTATCGAACGTGCCCACCTAGAAGAAGACGCTGGTAAAAACACCCACGGTACAGATGGCTACTCTTATGTTGACCTCAACCGCCAAGGGGTGCCATTGATTGAGATTGTATCTGAAGCTGACATGCGTTCTCCTGAAGAAGCCTATGCTTATCTAACAGCCCTCAAGGAAGTTATCCAGTACGCTGGTATTTCTGACGTTAAGATGGAAGAAGGTTCTATGCGTGTGGATGCCAATATCTCCCTTCGCCCTTATGGTCAAGAGAAATTCGGTACCAAGACTGAGTTGAAAAACCTCAACTCCTTCTCAAACGTTCGTAAGGGTCTTGAATACGAAGTTCAACGCCAGGCTGAAATCCTTCGATCAGGCGGTCAAATCCGCCAAGAAACACGCCGTTACGATGAAGCCAACAAGGCAACCATCCTCATGCGTGTCAAGGAAGGGGCTGCAGACTACCGCTACTTCCCAGAACCAGACCTACCACTCTTTGAAATCTCAGACGAGTGGATTGAGGAAATGCGTACTGAATTGCCAGAGTTTCCAAAAGAACGCCGTGCTCGCTACGTCTCTGACCTCGGCTTGTCAGACTATGATGCTAGCCAGTTGACCGCAAACAAAGTCACTTCTGATTTCTTTGAAAAAGCTGTGGCTCTCGGTGGTGATGCCAAGCAAGTCTCTAACTGGCTCCAAGGAGAAGTTGCTCAGTTCTTAAACGCTGAAGGCAAGACACTGGAACAAATCGAACTAACACCAGAAAGCTTGGTTGAAATGATTGCCATCATCGAAGACGGCACGATCTCTTCTAAGATTGCCAAGAAAGTCTTTGTCCACCTAGCTAAAAATGGCGGTGGAGCGCGTGAATACGTTGAAAAAGCAGGTATGGTTCAAATCTCAGATCCAGCTGTCTTGATTCCAATTATCCACCAAGTCTTTGCCGATAACGAAGCCGCAGTTGCCGACTTCAAGTCAGGCAAACGCAACGCAGATAAGGCCTTCACAGGCTTCCTTATGAAAGCAACCAAAGGACAAGCCAACCCACAAGTCGCCCTTAAACTTCTTGCACAAGAATTAGCGAAGTTGAAAGATGATGAATAACAGACTTTTTATATACCTTTTTCTATTTTAGAAAGAATAAAAAATGAACAAATTTTTACGATTGCTATTTGTTTTAGTCATCATCGCTATGCTAGGCGCTTCTATACTACAAATTTTCTTTCCATCATACATGGGAAGTCACTCCGGGTACGGAATCTCAGCTGGTTGGCAACGAGAAATTGGAATATGGAACCTAGCTGTATTGATTCTTATTCTCGGTGTCAATATTAAGTACGATTGGTTCTATCTACGAATCGTGCTTCTCGCTCTCATCATCGGTGGGATTGGAATAGGAACAAATCACTTAGTCAATTTTATGGAGTATCATTCTCCTGTGAATGCTATCGGCGCTTTCGAAAATTACTTGCTAGCGACGGGGTGGATTGTAGGTTGGCTCATCGAACATCATTCCATAAAGAAGCTAACTGATAGTAAATAACACCTAATATATCTTAGATAATTTTTAAAGGTTATAAAATAGTTTAATAATTTTCAATAACCTCAATGCCAATCAAGATACTTCTAACAAACTCACTAAACAAGATGCCAAGCAAACCCACAAGTCGCCCTTAAACTACTTGCCCAAGAATTGGCGAAGTTGAAAGAAGATTAATACGTAAAAGAAACCAGCCCTAAGGTTGGTTTTTTCTTGACAAACAAAATAGAAAGCGTTTACAATATTACATGTAAAGTTTCCAAAAAAGAAAACTAAAAATCGCAACAATAAGGAGTTATTCATATGGCTACAATGAAAGCTGCTTGCTGGCATGCAGCGAAAGATGTTCGTATTCAAGAAGTAGAAGTTCCTGAAGTACTTCCGCACCAAGTAAAAGTTGCAGTTAAGTTCACAGGAATTTGTGGTACTGACCTCCACGAATTTTTAGATGGACCTATCTTTATCCCAACAGATGAGCACGTCTATTCTGGTCAAAAAGCACCGGTGACACTGGGACATGAATTTTCTGGTGAAATCGTAGAAGTTGGAAGTGATGTTACTCGTGTGAAAGTTGGTGATCGTGTTGCTGTAGAACCAATTCTAGCTAAGAATAACTTAGTTGGTGATTATAACTTGGATCCAAACCTTAACTTTGTTGGTTTGGCTGCAGACGGTGGATTTGCCAAATATTGTGTTTTAGATGGCGACTTAGTACATGTTATTCCAGATAGCTTGAGCTATGAGCAAGCTGCTCTCACTGAGCCCGCTGCTGTTGCAGTCTATGCTGTTCGTCAATCGTCTTTGAAAGCTGGCGATACAGCTGTTGTCTTTGGTTTAGGACCAATCGGTCTGTTAATTGTAGAAGCTCTCCGTGCAGCTGGTGCTTCTAAGATTTATGCCGTTGAATTATCACCAGAACGCCAAGCCAAAGCAGAGGAATTAGGGGCTATCGTTGTACGTCCACAAGAAGGAGAAACAGTTGTTGAAGCTGTACACCGTTTAACAAATGGTGGTGCAGACGTTTCTTATGAAGTAACTGGTGTACCAGTAGTTTTGGGACAGGCTCTAGCTGCTGTACATAAGGCAGGTGAGTGTATGGTTGTCTCTATCTGGGAACGAGAAGCAAATATCAATCCAAATGAATTTGCTATCCAAGAAAAGACACTAAAAGGAATTATTGCTTATCGTCATATCTTCCCTAAAGTATTAGATTTGATGGAACAGGGCTACTTCTCTGCTGAAAAATTGGTTACTAAGAAAATCAAATTGGAAAATATCGTAGAAGAAGGCTTTATCGAATTAACTCAAGACAAGTCACAAATCAAGATTTTGGTAGAACCAGAATAAAAAATCAATCTTTTTAAGACAATACAATCAGGTCGGAGCAAGGTCACTTCGGCCTTTTGAATGGAAGAAAAAATGTGGTGGATGCTCTTTCACATCAAGCACACCACCTGACTAGGCAATATTCTTTTTTTCCCTACCATCTCCTAATAACTATTTTGGCTTTATTTCCAGAACATTTTATGGTAAAATGAAGAGTAATAATATTTATTAAAGAGGTAAAAACATGATTGAAGCAAGCAAATTGAAAGCTGGTATGACATTTGAAACTGCAGACGGAAAATTGATCCGCGTTTTGGAAGCTAGCCACCACAAACCAGGTAAAGGGAACACGATCATGCGTATGAAATTGCGTGATGTCCGTACTGGTTCTACATTTGACACAAGCTACCGTCCAGAAGAAAAATTCGAACAAGCTATTATCGAAACTGTTCCAGCTCAATACTTGTACAAAATGGATGAAACTGCCTACTTCATGAACACTGAAACTTACGACCAATACGAAATCCCAGTCGTAAACGTTGAAAATGAATTGCTTTACATCCTTGAAAACTCTGATGTTAAAATCCAGTTCTACGGAACTGAAGTGATCGGTGTAACTGTACCAACTACTGTTGAATTGACAGTTGCTGAAACACAACCATCTATCAAAGGTGCTACTGTTACAGGTTCTGGTAAACCAGCAACTATGGAAACTGGACTTGTTGTCAACGTTCCTGACTTCATCGAAGCTGGACAAAAATTGATCATCAACACTGCAGAAGGAACTTACGTTTCTCGTGCCTAATCTCTAGAAAGAGGTCATTCTATGGGAATTGAAGAACAATTTGGCGAAATCGTTATCGCTCCACGTGTACTTGAAAAAATCATTGCCATCGCAACTGCTAAAGTTGATGGTGTCCATTCATTTTCAAATAAATCCGTATCTGATACCCTATCAAAACTCTCTCTTGGTCGCGGCGTCTACTTAAAAGAAAGCAATGACGAACTAACTGCTGACATCTACCTCTATCTTGAGTACGGTGTGAAAGTACCAAAAGTGGCTCTTGCTATTCAAAAAGCAGTCAAAGATGCTGTCCGTGATATGGCTGATGTGGAACTTGCTGCTGTT
This sequence comes from uncultured Streptococcus sp., assembly GCA_902482895.1. Classification (GTDB taxonomy): domain Bacteria; phylum Bacillota; class Bacilli; order Lactobacillales; family Streptococcaceae; genus Streptococcus. The sequence goes on from CABTAV010000005.1 coordinate 14,814, forward strand.
AACATCCATGTTGCAGGAATCGTTCCAGATAAAACGCCAAAACCTGAGTTGAAAGATTTATTTAACGAGGACTTCCTCAATGACTAGTCCATTATTAGAATCTAGACGCGAACTTCGTAAATGCGCTTTTCAAGCTCTTATGAGCCTTGAATTCGGTACAGATGTGGAAACAGCTTGTCGCTTTGCCTACACACATGATCGTGAAGATGCAGATGTGCAAATCCCAGCCTTTCTTCTGAACTTGGTTTCTGGTGTTCAAGCTCAGAAAGACGAGTTGGATAAACAAATCAACCAGCATCTCAAATCAGGCTGGACAGTTGAACGTTTGACCTTGGTCGAAAAAAACTTACTACGCTTGGGTATCTTTGAAATCACTTCATTTGATACACCTCAGCTGGTAGCAGTCAATGAAGCCATTGAACTTGCCAAAAATTTTTCAGATCAAAAATCAGCCCGCTTTATCAACGGACTGCTTAGTCAATTTGTAACTGAAGAATAGTAGATAGAAAACAGTGTTTGACAACTATCAAACACTGTTTTCTTTGCTTCCACTATCTTAAAAAGTGATAATAGACATAATTATAAACAAAAATCCAGATGGGGTTTGCATAAATGAGAAAGTTGAAAAAACTATGGTACAGGATGGTGATTTTTAAGTTCTTTGTCCACCGATATACTAGGGCATAGAAGAGACCACCTAAACTATAAATAATCAAACTGATAGGATCTCGGTGAGTTAGGATCAAATGACTAAGTCCAAAGATAAGAGCAGATAGGATTACATCCAAATAATACTTGGACTGGGGAAAGAAGGTATTCATAAAATACCCTCTATGAATCAGTTCCTCTAATATAGGTGCGACAACTACTGTTAAAATGAAACCAAGAACAGTTGATAGGAAAGTTGGTTGTCCATTTGAATAAAGGATAGAAAGTAGCTTTTGAAAAATATACTTGTTATCAACTAAATAATGATACTGTAACTGAAAAGCATCCACCAATTGACGAACAAAATAAGTAGCCACTAGACCAACTAAAAGGTAAAAGAATCTTAACTTCTTTGAACCCTTTTTCTCAAAAATATAGAGCATCTCTTTCTTTTTGAGCCAGTAGATAAATAATAGCAAAAGAGCTGTTACTTCAACTGTTAAAAAGATAAAATAGCCATCTATCCCCCATCCTAAAAACTTAGTGATTTGCACAACCCCTAACTCTGGTAGATAAACCGATAGAAATACCAGTGATGTAAAGACTCCCAAATGCCCTAGTTTTTTCATACTCACTCCTTTAAATTATTAGACTATTAAGGTATAATTCCGTTACCATAACCAGTCATTCTAGTACGTATTGTACTCGAATCAGTTGCAATGTTATAAGCATAAGGCTAACTCCAATAATAATCATCAACCAACCAAATCATGCCACTACCTGAAACTTGGTCTAACTCTTCAGATGAAAGAACTGTAAATGTTTCTGTACTTGTCATTGCAAGTAACTCCTTAAAATAAAGTTTTGTAAGCTTACATCTACAGTATAGATCTTTTTTGTCTATTTTATTAGTCTTCTCCTCAACTGTCAATTTTTCGGCCTAAAGTGCATTTTATAAAAAATGAGACCTTTCTAGTCTCATTTAGTCATTTTTAGTATTTTCTAAATCGTTGATAACGTTCTTCCAACAACGCTTCTAACGGTTTTTGCGAAAGTCTAGCTAGCTCAGCTTGAAGTTCTTTTTTAACATTCTTAATCAGTTCTTTACTAGAAAGTCCTGCTTCAGAAATCACCTTATCTACCACGTCCATTTCTAACAGTTCATGCGAAGTGATTTTCATCAGTTCTGCCGCTTCCATGGCACGACTGCCGTCCTTCCATAGAATGGAAGCAAAGCCTTCTGGACTGAGAATGGCATAGATAGAATTTTCCAGCATCCAAACACGGTCTGCGACTGCCAGAGCCAGAGCTCCACCTGAACCACCTTCACCTATAATGATGGCGATAATCGGAACTTTCAGGTCACTCATTTCCATGAGATTGCGAGCAATAGCTTCCCCTTGACCGCGTTCTTCCGCTCCAACACCAGGATAAGCACCTGCAGTATTGATAAAGGTCACAACTGGACGGTCAAACTTTTCTGCCTGTTTCATCAACCGTAGGGCCTTACGGTAACCTTCTGGATGCGGTTGGCCAAAATTCCGTTTGAGGTTGTCTTGTAAACTCTTGCCTTTTTGGATACCAACCACTGTTACCGCTTGGTCTCCAAGCCAGCCAATACCACCAACAACTGCACCATCATCACGAAAAGAACGGTCACCGTGTAATTGGATAAATTCATCAAAAATGCCTGCAGCAAAGTCCAAAGTTGTCAAGCGACTCTGCTCACGCGCTTCTCTGACTATTTTTGCAATATTCATCTAGGACCCCCTCCGTGCAATCTGACTAGGCTAGCAATCGTATCTGGCAAATCTCTTCTTTTGACAATAGCATCCACAAAACCATGTTCCAATAGGAATTCTGCCTTTTGGAAATCCTCAGGCAAGCTTTCACGAACCGTATTTTCAATGACACGACGCCCAGCAAAACCAACCAAACTCTGTGGTTCAGCCAGAATAATATCGCCTTCCATAGCGAAAGAGGCTGTCACACCACCCGTCGTTGGATCTGTCAAAATAGTCAAGTAAAAGAGACCAGCATTTGAATGCCGTTTAACTGCTGCAGAGATCTTGGCCATCTGCATGAGACTCATGATTCCTTCCTGCATACGGGCTCCACCAGATGCTGTGAAAAGAACAACTGGCAATTGTTCAACAGTTGCATACTCAAATAAGCGAGTGATTTTTTCACCTACAACCGTACCCATAGAAGCCATGATAAAGTTGGAATCCATAATCCCAAGAGCCACAGTCTGACCTTTAATAAGAGCAGTTCCTGTCACAACAGCTTCATCCAGCCCTGTTTTTTCACGCATAGCTGCTAGTTTCTTTTGATAACCAGGGAAATGCAAGGGATCCTTACTTTCCATCCCTGTAAACAATTCCTTAAAGGTTCCCATATCAATCGTCAAAGCCAAGCGTTCTTGGGCAGAAATACGAAAGGTGTAACTACAGTGCGGACAGATACGCTCACTTCCCAGATCCTTCTGATAGATGGTATGCTTACAGCCCGGACACTGGGAGAATAATTCATCTGGAACCTCTGGCTTAGCTTGAGGTTTTTCCCTAACCGAACGATTGGGATTGATTCGAATATACTTATCTTTTTTACTAAATAGAGCCATTGATTCCCCTTTTCGGTTTAAACTCTTGAAGTCATTTTATTCTTTTTCTTGATATTTGGGTAAGAAGGTTTCCATCAAGAAGGAAGTATCATAATCTCCAGCAATGACATTGCGATCTGAAATGAGGTCAAGCTGGAAATCTGCATTGGTCTGCACCCCTTCAATCTCTAATTCATAGAGGGCACGTTGCATTTTCATCAAGGCATCAAAACGATTTTCGCCATGGACGATGATCTTGGCAATCATACTGTCATAATAAGGCGGAATGGTATAGCCTGGATAAACTGCTGAATCCACGCGTAAGCCAACTCCTCCACTTGGCAGATAGAGATTGGTAATCTTACCTGGACTTGGAGCAAAGTTAAAGGCTGGATTTTCTGCATTGATACGACACTCGATGGCATGACCGCGTAGGACAATATCTTCTTGCTTAACAGACAGAGGCTGACCTGCCGCAATGCGAATCTGTTCCTTAACGATATCCACACCTGAAACAAACTCTGTTACTGGATGCTCTACCTGAACACGTGTATTCATTTCCATGAAATAGAATTTACCACTGGCTTCATCAAGAAGAAACTCAATAGTCCCTGCATTCTCATAGCCAACAGACTCTGCCGCTCGAACAGCAGCAGAACCGATTTCATTGCGTAGCGTTTTTCCGATTGCAATTGAAGGACTTTCTTCTAAAACCTTTTGGTTATTCCGTTGAAGAGAACAATCCCGTTCACCCAAGTGAATCACATGTCCATGCTCATCTCCTAGGATTTGAACCTCAATATGGCGAGCTGGATAGATAACCCGCTCTATGTACATAGCACCATTGCCATAATTGGCCTTGGCTTCACTTGAAGCAGTATCAAAGGCGGAAACGAGGTCTTCTGGCTTTTCAACCTTACGAATCCCTTTACCACCTCCACCTGCTGAAGCCTTGAGCATAACAGGATAGCCAATTTTTTCAGCAACAATCAAAGCTTCCTCAGAGTTATGCACTTCTCCATCCGAACCTGGTATAACAGGCACGCCTGCTTTGATCATCTGAGCACGCGCATTGATCTTATCCCCCATCATATCCATAACATGACCAGATGGACCGATAAACTTAATCCCCACCTCTTCACACATAGTTGCAAATTTGGAATTTTCACTGAGAAATCCGAAACCGGGGTGAATGGCTTCTGCCTCAGTCAAGACAGCAGCTGATAGAACCGCATTGATATTGAGATAAGACTCTGTTGCCTTGCCAGGGCCGATACAAACTGCTTCATCTGCCAAAAGCGTATGAAGGGCTTCCTTATCAGCAGTTGAATAAACCGCCACCGTTGCAATCCCCAATTCACGCGCCGCACGGATAATACGAACCGCAATTTCACCACGATTGGCAATTAAAATTTTTCGAAACATGGAGAACCTCCTTAGTTCCCTATTGCAAAGGTAAGAGTACCACTGGCCGCAAGCTTGCCATCCACTTCAGCCTTTGCTTCAACCACGGCAATGGTGCCACGACGTTTGACAAAAGTCGCTGTCATAACCAATTGGTCACCTGGTACAACTTGCTTCTTGAACTTAACCTTGTCCATACCAGCGTAAAAGACTAGTTTACCTTTATTTTCAGGTTTTGATAACTCCAAGACACCAGCTGTTTGCGCCAAGGCTTCCATAATCAGAACACCTGGCATAACTGGATATTGAGGAAAATGGCCGTTAAAGAAAGGCTCATTGATGGTTACATTTTTGATGGCAACAATGGTATCCTCACTCACTTCCAAGACACGGTCCACTAGGAGCATAGGATAACGGTGGGGAAGAGCTTCTTTGATTCCTTGAATATCGATCATTTGATACGTACCAATCCTTTACCAAACTCAACCATTTCTTCGTTAGAAACGAGAATTTCCGTTACCACACCATCCTTAGGTGCTGGAATTTCATTCATGACTTTCATGGCTTCGATAATCACCAATGTTTGACCTTTTTTAACAGTATCACCAACTGTGACGAAGGCAGGTTTATCTGGACCAGCAGCCAAGTAAGCCACCCCAACAAGTGGACTCTCTACAACATCTCCCTCAGCAGCCACACTTGTTTCAGCTGGCGTCGAAGTCTCTTCCACTACAGTCTCTGCTGGAGCAGATGTAGGAGCTACTGGACTTGGTGTTGCTACAGCAGGCGCAGGAGCGACCTGAGGTGCAACTTCAGGCACAAGTCTAGCTTCATTCTTGCTAAACTGTAACTCATCCGTCCCATTTCTATAAGAAAATTCTCTCAAACTTGATTGGTCAAATTGAGCCATCAAGTCTTTAATATCGTTTAAATTCATAGTTATTTATTCTCCCAACGTTTGAAAGCAAGAACTGCATTGTGGCCACCAAAACCAAAAGTATTTGAAATAGCGTATGGAATTTCTTGCTCCAAGCCTTGTCCATAAACGACATTGGCTTCGATATAATCTGATACTTCACTTGTTCCAGCTGTCATTGGTACAAAGTTATGACGCATAGCCTCGATTGTTACGATAGCTTCTACTGCACCTGCAGCACCCAGCAAATGTCCTGTGAATGATTTGGTTGATGATACAGGCACTTCCTTACCAAGAACAGCTACGATGGCACCACTTTCTCCTTTTTCATTAGCAGGAGTTGACGTTCCGTGAGCATTGACATAGGCTACTTGCTCTGGAGAAATCTCAGCTTCCTCCAAGGCTAGTTTGATGGCTTTGATAGCTCCTTGACCTTCTGGATGAGGAGAAGTCATATGGTAGGCATCACAAGTATTTCCGTAACCAACCACTTCAGCAAGGATAGTAGCCCCACGTTTTTCAGCGTGTTCAAGGCTTTCAAGAACTAACATCCCAGAACCTTCACCCATGACAAAACCATTACGGTCCTTATCAAATGGAATGGAAGCACGAGTTGGGTCCTCTGTAGTTGAGAGAGCAGTTAGGGCTTGGAAACCAGCAATAGCAAAAGGTGTAATAGAAGCTTCTGACCCACCTACCAACATGACATCTTGGAAGCCAAACTTAATTGAACGGAAGGCATCACCAATCGCGTCATTTGATGAAGCGCAGGCAGTATTGATAGATTTACAAACACCGTTTGCTCCAAAACGCATAGCAACATTTCCTGAAGCCATATTTGGCAAGGCTTTTGGAAGGGTCAATGGTTTCAAACGTTTTGGTCCTTTGTCATTTAGGCGAAGCACTTGATCTTCAATTTCCTTGATTCCACCAATACCAGAGGCCACAATAACACCAAAACGATCTTTATCAAGAGCCTCTACATCTAAATTGGCATGATTGACAGCTTCTTGAGCCGCATACAAGGCATATAAAGAATAGTTATCAAAACGATTGGTATCTTTCTTTACAAAGTATTTATCAAAAGGAAAATCTTGGATTTCTGCTGCATTATGAACATCAAAGTCGCTATGATCAAATTTCGTAATTTGACCAATTCCGATTTTTCCAGTTGTCAAACTATTCCAAAATTCTTCTGGTGTATTTCCGATTGGAGATGTTACTCCATAACCTGTTACTACTACGCGATTTAGTTTCATCTTTTTCACCTCTAGCTTCTGCTACATACTTAAGCCACCATCAATGGCAACCACTTGACCAGTTAGATAATCTTGGCCTGCTAAAAATACTGTCAAATCTGCAACCTGCTCTGCCTGCCCAAATTCTTTCATAGGAATTTGTGCCAACATAGCATCTTTTACCTTGTCTGATAGAACAGCTGTCATATCGGACTCAATCATTCCAGGTGCAATAGCATTAACCCTGATATTGCGATTGGCCACTTCACGAGCCACAGACTTGGTAAAACCAATCAAACCAGCCTTAGAAGCTGCATAGTTAGCTTGACCGATATTTCCCATCAAACCAACAACACTAGACATATTAATGATAGCACCTTCTCTGGCTTTCATCATCGGTTTCAAGACTGATTGTGTCATGTTAAAGGCACCAGTCAAGTTAACCTTGAGCACTTTTTCAAAATCCGCCTCTGTCATCTTGAGCATAAGGGTATCTTGGGTAATCCCTGCATTATTGACCAAAACATCTACTGAACCCAGCTCTGCAATAGCTTGATCAACCATACGCTTAGCGTCTGCAAAATCTGACACGTCTCCTGATATAGGAACCACCTTGACACCATAGTTTGAAAACTCAGCGAGCAATTCTTCTGAGATTGCCCCACGACTGTTTAAAACAATATTGGCTCCTGCTTGAGCAAACTTGTGGGCGATGGCAAGACCAATTCCACGACTCGAACCTGTAATAAAGATATTTTTATTTTTTAGTTGCATTCTTTTCTCCTGTTTCCTCTTGTATTTATGGGAGAAGGGATTACTTGTTTTCTAGCAAAGTTTCCAAACTAGCCTGATCTTCAACATTGGCTAGTTTAGCGGTCTTATCAATTTTTTTGACAAAGCCTGACAAGACTTTCCCCGGGCCAATCTCGATAAAGTTGGTTACGCCTGCTTCTTGCATAACCGCAATACTTTCATAGAAACGAACTGGTTCCTTGATCTGACGCGTCAAAAGTTGAGCAATGTCTTCTTTTTTCATGACCGTAGCTTCTGTATTGCCGACTAGGGGACAAGTAAAATCTGAAAAACTTACCTGAGCTAGAGTTTCAGCTAGTTTCTGGCTAGCAGGCTCAAGGAGAGCGGTATGAAAAGGTCCTGAAACCTTAAGAGGAATCAAGCGTTTAGCTCCTGCTTCCCGCAAGAGTTCTACAGCTCGATCAACTGCAGCCACTTCTCCTCCAATCACAATTTGTGCAGGTGTATTATAGTTGGCTGGAGTAACCACTCCAAGTTCAGAAGCTTTTTGACAGACTTCTTCAATGATCTCTACTGGCGTATTGAGAACTGCTACCATCTTGCCAGAGCCAGTAGGAGCCGCTTCTTCCATATAGGCGCCACGCTTAGCAACCAAGGCTACCGCATCTTCAAAATCCAAGGCACCGCTGGCCACTAAGGCAGAGTATTCTCCAAGAGACAAACCAGCAACCATATCAGGTTGATAGCCCTTTTCTTGCAATAAACGATAGATAGCAACTGAAGTTGCTAAAATAGCTGGTTGCGTATAGCGGGTCTGATTGAGTTTTTCTTCTTCTGTATCAATAAGATAACGCAAATCATAACCGAGTACCTGACTCGCTTGATCAATCGTTTCTTTGACAATCGGATACTGATTATAGAGTTCCCGTCCCATACCTAGATACTGGGCACCTTGACCAGCAAATAAAAAGGCTGTTTTAGTCATTTCTTACAACTCCTGCCCAACGAGAGGCTTCTTCTTGAATTTTCTTAGCTGCTCCGTAATACAAATCTTTTAGGATTTCTTCAACGGTTTCTTCTTTGGAAACAAGGCCTGCAATTTGACCTGCCATAACAGATCCACCATCCACATCTCCGTGAACAACCGCTTTGGCTAGAGCACCTGCTCCCATTTGTTCAAAAATTTCCAAATCTGGATTTTCTTGTTTAAAAGCATCTTTTTCAGCTTGTTCAAAATCACGAGTCAACTGATTTTTAATCGCACGAACAGCATGTCCAAAGTGTTGAGCTGAAATCGTAGTATCAATATCTCTAGCTTTTAAAATTTTCGCCTTATAATTTGGATGGGCATTAGACTCTTTTGCAACGACAAAACGAGTTCCAACCTGAACAGCCTCTGCACCTAGCATAAAGCCAGCTGCAACACCTTCACCATCCGCAATCCCTCCTGCAGCAATAACTGGAATAGATACAGCAGCAGCAACCTGGCGAACCAAGGTCATGGTTGTTAATTTACCGATATGCCCCCCGGCCTCCATTCCTTCTGCAATGACAGCGTCTGCTCCGATTTTTTCCATGCGTTTTGCTAGGGCAACACTTGGTACAACAGGAATAACCGTAATACCAGCAGCATGGAAGCGTTCCATGTACTTGCTTGGATTTCCTGCGCCTGTTGTAACAACCTTAACCCCTTCCTCGATAACGAGGTCTACAATATCTTCCACAAAGGGAGACAGGAGCATGATGTTAACACCAAAGGGTTTATCAGTTAACGATTTGATCTTGTCAATATTTGCCTTGACAACTTCTTTCGGGGCATTCCCACCACCGATAATCCCTAGTCCTCCAGCCTTGGAAACAGCTCCTGCCAAATCACCATCAGCAACCCAAGCCATTCCTCCTTGAAAGATAGGATAATCAATGTTCAATAATTCTGTAATACGCGTTTTCATAGTGCCTCCATCGTTTCTTGCTTACGTAATAGTTCGATACTGTCATAATTTGACAATCAAACTATTACCTAAACAAGAGGGAGCGGGTTTCCCTACTCCTTCTAACTTATATTCTGCTTATTTTGTTTGCTCTTCAACGTAGGCAACCAAGTCACCAACTGTTTTCAAGTCATCTTCTGCTTCGATTTGGATATCAAAAGCATCTTCAATTTCTGAGATTACTTGGAACAAGTCCAATGAATCTGCGTCCAAGTCATCAAAAGTTGATTCAAGTGTTACTTCTGATGCGTCTTTTCCAAGTTCTTCAACGATAATTTCTTGTACTTTTTCAAATACTGCCATAATAGGACTCCTTTAAAATAAATAGTTTTTTATAACAATGTGTTCACCACATGATTACCTAAATTGTAAGAATGAGTGTGCCCCAGGTCAAGCCTCCACCGAAGCCTGATAGCAGAACAGTCTGACTACCATCTAAACGGATGAGGCCTTGTTCTACACACTCTGAAAGTAAAATCGGGATACTGGCTGCACTGGTATTGCCATATTCCATCATATTGGCTGGAAGTTTGTCTCGGTCGACACCGATTTTCCTAGCCATCTTATCCAAAATACGGTCATTAGCCTGATGAAGTAGCAGATAATCCAAGTCTGTCGTCTCTATAGGAGATTCTTCAATGGTCTGTTTGATAGACTTAGCTACATCTCGAATAGCAAAATCAAAGACTGCGCGTCCATCCATCTTCAAAAATGAATCTGCACTTTCTTGATCTGAAAACGGAGAATGCAAGCCTGAATGTCCATAAGTTAGACACTCGCTACGACTCCCATCACTATTGAGACTCTCTGCCAAGAAATGCTCTTGCTCGCTAGCTTCTAACAAGACACCACCAGCACCATCTCCAAACAAAACAGCTGTTGATCGGTCTGACCAATCGACTGCTTTAGACAGGGTTTCACTGCCAATCACCAAGCCTTTTTGAAAGCGACCAGAAGCGATAAACTTTTCAGCAGTTGAAAGAGCAAATACAAATCCACTGCAAGCAGCTGTTAGGTCAAAAGCAAAGGCCTTATTAGCACCAATATTAGCTTGAACACGAGCAGCTGTAGAGGGCATCATCGAATCTGGAGTAATGGTAGCTAGGATGATAAAATCCAACTCCCCTCCTGTGATTCCAGCTTTTGCCATCAGTTTCTTGGCAACTTCTGTAGCCAAATCACTAGTAGATTCTGTTCTTGAAATATGCCTTTGTCGTATTCCCGTCCGACTTGAAATCCACTCATCATTGGTATCCATAATCTGAGCCAAATCATGATTTGTAACCACTTGCTCTGGCACATAATGAGCAACCTGGCTTATTTTTGCAAAAGCCATTATCTCAAATCCTCCAAAAATTGATAAAGATTGGTCAAACCTTTGCTCATAACCTCAATTTCTTGCTTACTCATACCATCAATGATTTTTTCAACCATGGCCTTGTGGAAGCGTTTATGTAGCCTATGAACCAAGCGACCTTTCTTTGTCAAATGCAGATGTACCACACGTCGATCATGTTCTGAACGAATGCGTTCAATGTAACCCTTGCGTTCGAGATTATTCAAACTAGTCGTAACTGTCCCAAGAGTCACCATCAACTCTTTTGACACTTGACTTGGTGTCACATCTGGAACTTTTCCAATCACATCAATCGTATGCATTTCTTTGATGGAGATATCCTTGAAACGACTACCCCTCAAGCTAACTTCCTCAATAACGAGGACATTGTTAAATATAGACGTTAAATATTCATTAATTCGTTGGTAGTCCAATCTTTCCTTCCCTCCTTTTCAAAAAAACTTTTAGAATCAAAACATTTGACAAAAGAATTATATCAAAGTTCAAAGAATGGTGCAAGTATTTTTTTATTTTCCTGTAAATTTAGGTCTTCTTCTTTCCGAATGAGCCCGAACTCCCTCTTTGAAATCCTCTGTTTGAGCTAAGGATTCCTGTAGGTTCAGTTCTAAAGTAGCATAATCTTGCCAATCTTTAAATTGGCTCTCCCACACCAACTTCTTAATGGCAGCATAAGAATTAGCTGACCCGCGTCTCAATTTTTTAAGAAGCTGTTCTCTCGTCTTTTCAAGTTTATCAGCTTCAC